>NZ_JBAMDH010000026.1:0-89783 GCF_036961685.1 Massilia sp. DD77 | reverse complement strand
GAAGGCGGGGACCCAAGTTTGCTGGAACAGCCAACAGCGCTATTTATTAGAGAAACCGATCCAGAATCTTCCTGCTGTGCTTATCGATCTTGTACATATCCCGCACCAGGAAGTTGATCCCATGGCTGTCCGCCACCAGCAGCGAAGCATCGCCGACCCGCCGGATATCCTCATCCACCTTGAGCACGAACTCGGTCTCCCCGCGATCGGTCTTTACAAACCAGGTGCACGGCGTCGCGAAGCTCGACACCTCCCTGATGTGCAGGATCTCGGGAATGAATTCGCGTCCCTCGATCTCTTCCTGCACCAGAGTACGAATCTGCTCCGGCACCTCCGCCAGGTCGTCGATCCAGGCCACTTCCTTGCCCCCGTCGCGCACCAGGGAAATGCCCCGGGTCGGCGCCTGGATCGGGAAGGCGCGTACGGGAATCACGCCGACGTGCTCTTCGCCGCCGTCGAGGGTGATCACCAGCTTGCCGAAGGCATCGCGCCGCAGTTGGAAATTGCTCATCAGTCGTCCTTGTCGTCCATGTCCTGGTCCACGTTGCGCGCCTGCGCTTCGTAGAGGCGGTGGTAGGCGCCCTCGCGGGCCATCAGCTCGTCGTGGTTGCCCTCTTCCACCACCACGCCGCGGTCGAGCACGACCAGGCGGTCGGCGCGGTGCAGGGTCGACAGGCGGTGGGCGATGGCGATGGTGGTGCGGCCTTGCACCAGGTTGTCGAGCGCCTTCTGGATTTCCTTCTCGGTTTCCGAGTCCACCGACGAGGTGGCCTCGTCGAGGATCAGGATCGGCGGGTCGATCAGGAGCGCGCGCGCGATCGAGATGCGCTGGCGCTCGCCGCCGGACAGGCCCTGGCCGCGCTCGCCCACCATCGAGTCGTAGCCCTGCGGCAGGCGCAGGATGAACTCGTGGGCGTGGGCCGCGCGGGCCGCGGCGATGATGTCCTCGCGGCTGGCGCCCGGCTTACCGTAGGCGATGTTCTCGGCAATCGTGCCGAAGAACAGGAAAGGCTCCTGCAGCACCAGGCCGATGTTGCGGCGGTAGTCGGCCACGGCGAAGGAGCGGATGTCCTTGCCGTCCAGCAGGATCGCGCCTTCGGCGACGTCGTAGAAGCGGCAGATCAGGTTGACCAGGGTGGACTTGCCCGACCCGCTGTGGCCCACCAGGCCGACCATCTCGCCGGCCCGGATCTTGAGCGAAATGCCGCGGTTGACGGCGCGGTTGCCGTAGCGGAAACCGACTTCGCGCAGCTCGATCTCGCCGCGGACCTTGTCCACCTTCACCGGATTGGCCGGGTCCGGCACGCTCGAGACGTGGTCGAGGATGTCGAAGATGCGCTTGGCGGCCGAGGCCGACTTCTGCGTCACCGAGACGATGCGGCTCATGGAATCGAGCTTCACGTAGAAGCGGCCGCTGTAGGCGATGAAGGCGGTCAGGGTGCCCACCGTGATGTCGCCGCGCGAGACCTGCCAGATGCCGAAGCACCAGATCACCAGCAGGCCGATCTCGGTCAGCAGCGAGACGGTCGGCGAGAACAGCGACCAGACCTTGTTCAGCTTGTCGTTGACCGCCAGGTTGTGCTTGTTCGCTTCGCGGAAGCGCGCGGCCTCGCGTTTTTCCTGGGCGAAGGCCTTGACCACCCGGATGCCGGGGATGGTGTCGGCCAGCACGTTGGTGACCTCGCCCCAGACCCGGTCGATCTTCTCAAAGCCGGTGCGCAGCCTGTCGCGCACCACGTGGATCATCCAGGCGATGAAGGGCAGCGGAACGAGCGTCACCAGCGCCAGCCAGGGATTCATGCTGAACAGGATCACGCCCGTCATGATGATCAGGAGGACGTCCGACAGGAAGTCGAGCAGGTGCAGCGACAGGAAGACACTGATCCGGTCCGAACCGCTGCCGATGCGCGACATCAGGTCGCCGGTGCGCTTGCCGCCGAAGTATTCGAGCGACAGGCGCAGCAAGTGTTCATACGTGGTCGAGCGCAGGTCGGCGCTGATGCGTTCGGACGCCAGCGCCAGCACATAGGTCTTGCCCCAGCCCAGCGCCCAGGCCAGCATCGCCGCGCCGAACAGGCCGCCCATATACAGGTAGACGAGCGTGGTATCGATGGTCTGGCCGTTCTGATAAGGAATCAGGACATTGTCCATCAGCGGCTTGGTCAGGTAAGGCGGGATCATGTGCGCGCCGGTGGAACCGAGCATCAGCAGGAAGCCGGCCAGCAGCTGGCCCTGATACGGCTTGGCAAAACGCCACAGCCGGAACAGGGTCCAGGTCGACGGCGGGGTATGCAGGACCTTTTCGCAGATCGGGCAGTCTTCCTGGTTCGGCTCCAGCGGCGCCTTGCAACTTGGACAAGTGTGCTGCTCGGGCGGCTGCACCGGCACACCGGTGGCCACGCTCTCGACCTGGTCGGTGAACTGGTCGACCACGCGGATCGCCTGCAGGTTCTGGCCCAGGGTAAAACGCCAGGATGCGAGCAGGCTGTGCTCGTCCACCAGGTCCAGGTGGCCGACGCCGGCGTGGTCGTGGTGGCGCAGCACCAGGCCGGCGCGCAGCGGCCAGTCGCGCCAGGCGCTCTCGCCCGGGGCGCGGGCCAGCAGGCGGCGGTTGGTGACCACCACCAGACCCTTTACGAAACGTAATTTTGCGTCGAGGTCAACCTCCACGCTGCTTAAAACGTTTTCCCCTGGTGCAAGCTGTTTCGCGACGTCACTTTGCCAATGTTCGGGCAAAAAACTGGCGGCTACCGCCAGGGACGACGGACGAACAAGTTGTTGAGTTGTCATGTATTGCGCCCGATTACAGGCAAAAGTTCTGGAGGGTGGGCAAGGCGGCCGGCGCGGCAAGCACAAAAGGACTGTCAATGCGCCGCTGCGTGAAACGCTCCACAGAGCGGGTTAACGTTCTTGGCTATCCTTTGGATGACAAAGGGCGATACTGGCAGAAAATGTTGCGGCACGGCAAGCTTCGGGCCGGCAAGTATACAGGATGAACGCCGCGCAACGTGTTTCGGCGGCGGACATCGCGGATAAGGTAATCGTCCAGGTGAGCAAACGGACACGTGGACATAGATATTGTTAAATGAACAAGAAGAACGACATCAAGTTTCTCCGCGTTAGCTACCTGCGCGGTCCGAACATCTGGACGTATCGCCCGGTGCTCGAGGCCTGGCTCGACATCGGCGAGCTGGAAGAATGCCCTTCGAACACCCTGCCCGGCTTCACCGAGCGCCTGACCGCCTGGCTGCCGGGCCTGGTCGCGCACCGTTGCGGCGTCGGCACGCACGGCGGCTTCATCGAGCGCCTGGTCGACGGCACCTGGGCCGGCCACATCCTCGAGCACATCGTGCTCGAACTGCAAAACCTGGCCGGCATGAAGACCGGCTTCGGCAAGACCCGCTCGACCGGCGACTACGGCATCTACAAGATGGCCTTCCGCACCCGCGACGAGACGGTCGGCCGCGCCGCCCTCGACGCCGGCCACGCGCTGATCATGGCCGCGATCAACGACACCCCCTTCGACCTGCCCGCCACCGTGGCGCGCCTGACCGAGCTGGTCGACCGCTACTGCCTGGGCCCGTCGACCGCCCACATCGTCGACGCCGCCACCGACCGCAAGATCCCCTCGATCCGCCTGACCGAAGGCAACCTGGTGCAGCTCGGCCACGGCGCCGCCCAGCGCCGCATCTGGACCGCCGAGACCGACCGCACCAGCGCCATCGGCGAAGGCATCGCCAGCGACAAGGACCTGACCAAGACCCTGCTGGCCTCTTGCGGCGTGCCGGTGCCGGAAGGCTCGATCGCGCGCAGTCCCGAGGACGCCTGGGACGAAGCCCAGGACATCGGCCTGCCGGTGGCGATCAAGCCGATCGACGGCAACCACGGCCGCGGCGTGACGCTGAACCTGATGAACGAGGCGGACGTGAAGGCCGCCTACCAGATTGCCGCCGTCGAAGGCGACAGCAGCTCGGTACTGGTCGAACGCTTCGTCCCGGGCAACGAACACCGCCTGCTGGTGGTCGGCCGCAAGGTGGTCGCCGCCGCCAGGGGCGAATCGCTGTGGGTCACGGGCGACGGCAAGCTGAGCGTCACCGAGCTGTGCGACACCCAGATCAACACCGACCCGCGCCGCGGCGAGAGCGAGGAACATCCGCTTGGCCGGGTCAATCCGGCCGACCGCGAAATCCTGCTCGACCTGAAGCGCCAGGGCCTGAGCCCCGACTCGGTCCCGCAGGCCGGCCAGAAAGTGCTGATCCAGCTGAACGGCAACGTCGCCGACGACGTCACCGACATCATCCACCCCGAAGTGGCGCATGCGGCGGCCCTGGCCGCGCGCGTGGTGGGCCTGGACATCGCCGGCATCGACCTGGTGTGCGAAGACATCTCTCGCCCGCTCGGCGAGCAGCGCGGCGCCATCATCGAAGTCAATTCGAGCCCGGGCCTGCTGGCCCACATCAAGCCGGCCAGCGGCGAGCCGCGCAACGTGGGCGCGGCCATCGTCGACCACCTGTTCGGGCCGGACGAGAACGGCCGCATCCCGGTCGTGGGCGTGACCGGCACCCTGGGCACCAGCCTGATCGCACGCCTGGTCGGCTGCCTGGTCCACATCACCGGCAAGCACGTGGGCGTGGCCAACGGCGAAGGCCTGTACCTGGACGCGCGCGAAGTCTCGAACCGCGATTCCACCGGTTTCGACGCCGGCCAGCGCCTCCTGATCAACCGCACCGTGCAGACCGCCGTGTTCGAATCGAACGCGCGCTCGATCCTGGCCGAGGGCCTGCCCTACGACCGCTGCACCGTGGGCGTGGTGACCGACATGGAAGGCCTGGCCGACGTGGCCGAGTTCCACATCGGCGACATGGATGCCTTGCGCAACGTGATCCGCAGCCAGGTCGACGTGATCCTGCCGGAAGGCGCGGCCGTGCTGAACGCCGCCAACGAGGCGGTGGCGGCACTGGCCGAGCTGAGCGACGGCCGCGTGATCTTCTACGCGCTCGACGAGCACGACACCGTCATGGCCGAACACCGCGCCAAGGGCGAACGCGTGGTGTTCGCGCGCGGCGGCCGCATCGTGCTGGCCGAGGGTGCGAATGAAACGCCGCTGCTGGAACTGGCGAAGATGAAGCCGTCCACCGCCAAGCACCCGGAGAACGTGCTGGCGGCGGTCGCCGCCGCCTGGGCGCTGGGCGTGCCCTCGGACCTGATCTGCAGCGGCCTGCGCGCCTTCGACGCGACGCCGAAGAAAGCAAACAACTAATCTATGCAAACGGCCCGGCAGGCGCCGGGCCATGGTGTCCGCCTTTGCCCCGGCCGGGGCGGCCCGCGAAAGGACTGACGGTTTATGGAAGTATCACGCGTACGGGCCCTGCGTGGCCCCAATCTCTGGAGCCACCACACTTCGGTCGAGGCGATCGTCTCGTGCACGCCCGATGAAGAGTCGATCGGCGCCCTGCCCGGCTTCGAACAGCGCCTGCGCGCGCGCTTCCCCCGCATCGGCCAGCTGCAGCCGATGGGCCACGACGACACCGTCCCCATGGCCCAGGTGCTGGAGCACGCGGCCCTGGCCCTGCAAGCCGAAGCGGGCTGCCCGGTGACCTTCAGCCGCACCACCGCCACCCTGGAGCGCGGCATCTACCAGGTGGTGGTCGAGTACAGCGAGGAAGACGTCGGCCGCCTGGCATTGGCCCTGGCCCAGGAACTGATCAAGGCCACCGCCGCCGACCAGCCCTTCGACCTGACGGGCGCCCTGGCGCGCCTGCGCGAGCTGGACGAGGACGTGCGCCTCGGCCCCTCGACCGGTTCGATCGTGCAGGCCGCGCTGGCCCGCAACATCCCCTTCCGCCGCCTGACCGAAGGCAGCCTGGTCATGTTCGGCTGGGGCAGCCGCCAGCGCCGCATCCAGGCCGCCGAGATCGACGCCACCGGCGCCATCGCCGAATCGATCGCGCAGGACAAGGAGCTGACCAAGAAGCTGCTGGACGCCGCCGGCGTGCCGGTGCCGCACGGCCGCACCGTGACCGACCCCGAGGACGCCTGGCTTGCTGCCCAGGAGATCGGCCTGCCGGTCGTGATCAAGCCGAAGGACGGCAACCAGGGCAAGGGCGTGACCGTCAACGTCACCACCAAGGAACAGCTCACCGCCGGCTTCCACGCGGCTTCCGAGTTCCGCGACGACATCATGGTCGAGCGCTACCTGCCGGGCCACGACTACCGCCTGCTCGTCATCGGCGACAAGCTGGTGGCCGCCGCGCGCCGCGACCCGCCGCAGGTGGTGGGCGACGGCGTGCACACCGTGCGCGAGCTGGTGGAACAGGTCAACCTCGACCCGCGCCGCGGCGACGGCCACGCCACCTCGCTGACCAAGATCCGCTTCGACGACATCGCCCTGGGCACCCTGAGCAAACAGGGACTGAACGCCGAGTCGGTGCCGGGAGCGGGCCAGCGCGTCGTGCTACGCAATAACGCCAACCTGTCGACCGGCGGCTCGGCCACCGACGTCACCGACGACGTGCACCCGGAAGTCGCGGCGCGCGCCATCGCCGCCGCCCACATGGTGGGCCTGGACATCTGCGGCGTCGACCTGGTGTGCGACAGCGTGCTGAAACCCATCGAGGAACTGAACGGCGGCATCGTCGAAGTCAATGCCGCCCCGGGCCTGCGCATGCACCTTTCGCCCTCCTTCGGCAAGAGCCGCCCGATCGGCGAAGCCATCATGGACACCCTGTACGGCCCCGGCGACGACGGCCGCATCCCGGTGGTGGCCGTGACCGGCACCAACGGCAAGACCACCACCGTGCGCCTGATCGCCCACCTGCTGACGGCCTCGGGCCTGCGCACCGGCATGACCAACACCGACGGCGTCTACATCGAAGGCCGCCGCATCGACAGCGGCGACTGCAGCGGCCCGCGCAGCGCGCGCAACGTGCTGCTGCACCCGGACGTCGACGCGGCCGTGTTCGAGACCGCGCGCGGCGGCCTGCTGCGCGAAGGCCTTGCTTTCGACCGCTGCCAGGTGGCGGTGGTCACCAACATCGGCGCGGGCGACCACCTGGGCCTGAACTACATCACCACGCTCGAGGACCTGGCGGTGCTCAAGCGCGTGATCGTGCAGAACGTGGCGGACAAGGGCATGGCGGTACTGAACGCCGCCGACCCGGTGGTGGCCGCGATGGCCGACGTCACCCGCGGCGACGTGACCTTCTTCGCCCAGGACATCGGCAACCCGATCATGTCGATGCACCGCGCCCAGGGCCGCCGCGTCGTCTTCGTCGAGGACGGCCACCTGGTCTGCGCCCAGGGCAAGCAGCAGGAACGCATCGCGCTGAGCGAGGTGCCGATCACCCGCAACGGCGCGGTCGGCTTCCAGGTCGAGAACGTGATGGCCTCGGTGGCCGCCGCCTGGGCGGTGGGCACCTCGTGGGAATCGATCCGCGGCGGCCTGAAGACCTTCGTGGGCGAGAGCGACAACGCGCCCGGCCGCTTCAATGTGTTCGAGTACAAGGGCGCGACCGTGATCGCCGACTACGGCCACAACCCGGACGCGATCGCCGCGCTGAGCACCGCCGTGCAAGGCATGCCGGCCAAGCGCCGCTCGGTCGTGATCAGCGGCGCCGGCGACCGCCGCGACCAGGACATCTCGCAGCAGACCGAGATCCTGGGCCAGGTGTTCGACGACGTGCTGCTCTACCAGGACCAGTGCCAGCGCGGCCGCGCCGACGGCGAAGTGCTCGCGCTGCTGCGCAAGGGCCTGGTTGGCGCCACCCGCACCACCCACGTCGAGGAAATCAACGGCGAATTCGTCGCCATCGACCGCGCGCTGGAGCGGCTGGAAGCGGGCGACCTGTGCCTGATCCTGATCGACCAGGTCGACGAGGCCCTGGCCCATATCGCCAAGCGCATCGGCGAGGCCAAGCAGGCCGCCTGATGGCTTGACGCTGGCGGGTGGGTTATCCTTCCGGAATGACTCATCCGCCGCTCCCTCCTCTCGGCCCGCGCATGCTCTTGCGCGCGCTGCTCAAACGCCCCTCGCGCCGTGCCGGCGCGGACATCGGCGCCACCTACCGCCTACCCAATATCGACCTGGCCCATGTGCGGCGCTATAATGCGGCCATCGGGTTCGCGGGCGATGCCCTGCCCCTTCCCTTCCTCTATCTGCTGGCGCAGCGCGCCCAGCTGGCCACGATGCTGGACCGCCCCACGCCGTTCAAGATTCCAGGACTGATCCATGTCGAGAACACGCTCACCATGCACGGGCCGATCGATCCGGCTCGCCCGCTGGCGATCAGCACCGAGGTGAGCATGCAGGCGCCTGCGGCTAACGGCGCGATTCACTGTCTGCTCGAGACGCGCGCCTTCGACGGCGAACGGCTCGCGTTTGCGTGTAGCAGTAATTACCTGGTCAGGCGTGGAAGCAAAGCTGAAGGCAAATCATCGGCCACCGCGACGCCGGCCGGCCAGCCCCTTGGCCGATGGACACTCGCGCGGGACGCGGGCCGCCGCTATGCGGCGCTGTCGGGCGACTGGAATCCAATCCATTTGTGGCAATGGTCGGCGCGCCTGATGGGCATGCGCGCGCCCATCATCCACGGCGCGCACAGCATGGCGAAAGCCTGCGCTTTATTGCAGCAGGCGTCGGGGCGGACTGTGGAATCGGTCCGGTGCCGCTTCCGCAGCCCGGTAGCGCTTGGGGAAGAGCTCGTGCTGATTGCAGGCGGCGCCGAGGGAGAATTCGCGGCCCTGTGCAAGGACCGCGTGGCGATGGAAGGCCGCGCCGGTTTCGCTTAAGCGTTGCGGCGGCGCGCCGCGGCCAGTCCCGCCAGGCCGAGGGCCAGCAGGCCCAGCGAAGCCGGTTCAGGCACCGGGGCCGGATCGTCCGCGCCGCTGGTGGTGACGATCAGCTGCGAGGAATAGTATTCCAGCGGATCCTGGCGGTTGGTATCGCCGATATACAGCGTCCACAGGCCGAACATGTCCAGCTTGTCGAAGTCGCTCAGCATGCCGACCGGACGGAAGCTGCCCGCTTGTACCTGCGAACCGCGCACGGCGCCTTCGTCGTCGAAGGTCAGCGGCACCTGGCCGGCGCCGACGCTGCCCTGGGTGTAGGTGCCCTGCGATACCAGGTCGACCGTCACGCCGCCCGGGCTGGTCAGGCGCAGGACGATCTCGTTTTCGTAGGGCGTGCCGGTGCCGATGCAGGCGCCGCCTGCCGCGCCCAGCACCGGGTTGTCGCACTTGGCGAAGGACACCAGGATGTTCAGGTCGGCGATGCTGCCGTGGCTGGTCACGTCCAGATAGCGGAGGCCGTTGGTGTTGTCGAACAGCCCGTAGGTGCTGTCGTTCGCGACGACGCCAGCCTGTGCGTTGGCCACACCAAGGGTCAGCGCCAGCGCGCCGAAGAGCTTGATGATCGTGTGTTTCATGGGTGTTCTCCTAGTCGATACTAGCTTGTAAGCAATAATCGCACCAATGCAACGAATTCCAGTCAAATCAATTACTTGAGTCAACATTAGTTCCGCTAGAACAATTGAGTGTAAGGAATTTCGACATCCGACGCTTCGCCGCCATGCAAACCAGGATGCGATTTTTGCAGCGTCCGGCCGAGTCGAACACGGTAAAATGGCAAGCCTTGGCCTTGCACCTGCTTTGCCGTACCGAATTCGACAACATGAACGCCCCCACTGAGATCAACGCCGCCGCCCTCAAGCACAGCGCAACCGAAAAACACACCCCGATGATGCATCGGTACGTTCCGCTATGAGCAATCGAACATCGACTCAAAACCTACGCCGTAACCTACGCTCAAATTGCTTGATATTTTGACATTGAGCAACTGAAGTAGTACAACTGTTGTAACTACTTAAGAGGAGAAATAATGGGGCAGTCGAGCTGGAGAAAAAAGCACGATCCGAACTATGGGAAACCTGCAGAAGAATCGCCTGCAAAAACTTCTTCGGACACTATGCGTGGGTTGGTAATCTCGAACCCCATAGAGCTCTTGGGCGAAGCAGTGCACTTGAAGTCTAGTGATCTCGATGCAGAAGAGCTACGTTTTTCCCTCATGTATTGGGACAAGTTGGCATGGCCGACAAACCCGCTGCTGGAAATTGCCGGCAGTTCTGACTCATTGTTCTTGGAAGAAGTTGGCGTCCTATCTCGGCCTGTACCAAAGCCGAGTGAGGGTCACGCTAGCAATCGAATACTGCATGCCCATACATCGGTGTTTGAAGAGCTGGACACGGTCCAACCGGGACAATGGGCGCTCTCCTGGAGTGAGCGGTCAATGTCGTTTCACCCAGCATTTAAAGATTTCTCGGAACCGCGAAGTACTTTACTTGAGCTTCATCGAGCTATTCCAATCCCGGACGTCGACATACCGCTAGCGGAGATTTTAGAGTTCAAGGAACGCCGGCGCGATGAACTTATGTTGCTCCGTACACACTTCGAAAAGTTGACTGCAGAAATTGAGGCAAGCGAGGAACCTACCGAGAAGCTCATCAGCCAGCTGCGGGAAGTTGATGCCGCGTGCGCTAATTTAGTGCAACTTGGCCGAGAATGGCAGTGGCCCGTGAGACTAGGATCGCTTAATTCCTCAGTGTCCTTCGAGCCAATGAAAGCGATCTCATCCGGCTGGGCAGCATACCTAGCGGGAGAAAGATATAACCTTAGTCTTCCGGCCACGGCTGCGATAGTCGGTGCGGCCGCGCTAGGTTCAGTCATAAGTTGGAAGCCATCCGATTTCGCGATTCAAAATATCCGACGCCCGAAGAGCCCCTATCGGTACGCATACAGCATCGATGCAGAACTTCGATAACAATGTACTCATGCCCCTAAAATGGGACATGAGCGCTTCTACACCTGTGGGGGTAGTCGTGGAAACTCCTTCACGCATGGCTCTTCAAGCAGTTGCGCACGTAGCGCCTCCAGTATTTCTCCTTGCTGGCCCGGCAGTGTAGTTAGCATTCGCTGCAACTGGTCGGCGTAGAGGACCACGCTTCGAAGTCTCGCAATCTCCCACAGCAGCAGTCGAACATCCGCTGACTCGCGGCTGCGGTCCTGGATTGCCTGCAAATCCGCTTTAGAAAGTGGTGATCTGAAACGCATCGTGGTAGCCCTGTATTTTTATACAGTGTAGCAAACGGTGCTAAAGAGTGCAGACGTCTGCACTCTTAGCTGGTCTAGAACAGCCCGACTGGGTCCGCAGTTCGATCCCAGCTGTAAATGATCACTTCCGAGCGGTCTACAGCTTTACCGCCGCCGCCCACGTTATAGGTAATCGGGACCGTATCCATTTGGAAGCGAGCAAAGATGCGGCGAATCTCAGGGTGATCATTCAGACTAATGATGGCCCTACCCTTCAGGCGAGTGAGCAGCTCAGCCATCCTCTCGTACTGCTCAAGGCCGAAATCGACGCCGTACCCCTCCGTTTCCCAATACGGCGGGTCAAGGTAGAACAGAGTATGCGGCCGGTCATAGCGCTCCATCAGCTTGTGCCAGTCCATATTCTCGATGTACGTTCCAGCAAGTCTCAGATGAGCGGTGGACAGGTTTTCTTCGAGGCGCAGGAGATTCACAGGCGGCACCGTAGTCGCTGTCCCCCAAGTCTGTCCATCCACCTTGCCTCCGAACGCATGCTGCTGCAAATAGAAGAAGCGCACGGCGCGCTGGATATCGGTCAGGGTCTCCGGCGGCGTGGCTTGGTGCCATTTATAGACATCACGACTAGCGAGCGCGTACTTGAAGTGACGCACGAACTCCTCCAGGTGGTTCTGGACAACACGGTAAAGGCGGACCAGCTCGCCATTGATGTCGTTGATGACCTCAACCTCTGCCGGTGGCCGCATGAAGTACAGCGCAGCGCCACCGGCAAAGACCTCGACGTAGCATTTATGAGGCGGAAACTGGGGAATGAGGTGGTCGGCTAAGCGACGCTTACCGCCGATCCAAGGAATGATAGGCATTGCCATAAGTAAACCTTTTTCATATTGAATATGCTAGACTCCGCCCGCCTTCCGGAAGGTGGCAAAGCCATGCTTGGTTCACTGGCTGGTTCAGTGGATTGAGGCCGGGACGTGTTGTTGACGCAACACGGACCGGCGCTTTGTCTTTTTCTGCTGCTAAATTTAAGTTTGCGTTCAGCAATTGCTTGTTAGAAAAGCAAAGAGCTTTTACTATCGTCAACATCGTTGATGAGGTAATTGTTGATGCTAAATTTCAGTCTGCTGCTCGACGCATGCCGCTTGCTCTACCTCAAACTCAAACCGCCTCACGTCTGGAAATATACTGACGGCCGTGGGTATCGCACGTGTGAAGTCTGCGGCCGCCGTGAAGAACTGGACGAAGGGTCCGGTTTCTCCGGCTCGGTGTACCTTCCAACCTTTGCAGGGTATCCAAGTGCCCACCATGCCAAGCCCAGTTCGAACAGTCAGACGCCGAATTGACCGCCAGACCGCCATGCACGTTGACCTAGCCGTGAGCCTGGCTGTCGTGCATGGCGTTTTCGCCGGCGCCCGGCATTTATTTGAGCAGGATGTCCCGCTCGAGCTCGCCCACCGAGTGCTCCTCCGGTCTGGGCGCCGGCGCGGGAGCATACCGGCCGGCGCCGAACAAACGCACGCCCAGCCACATCGGACCGCGGCGCCAGGCTGAGACCCCGCACGCTTTCGACGCCTCGGCGAACACTTCGTCCGCCAGCTTGCGCGACACCTCGCCGGTGGAATAGAGGTGATCGTGTACGACTGCCGCCTCCTGGGCTACGGCGCCAAACAGCCAGAAGGTGAACGGCAGACGCGGTACGCTTGCGAAGTCGGTGACAAAGCCACTCGGCACCACCACCAGGCGATCGAGCACGACTGACTCGAACACCAACGTGGAAGTCAGCACCCAGTCGTCGCTATCTGGCTTGACCCGTTTGACCGAAAGCGTCGTGTGAAAGCGCGGCGTCATTTCGCCGCCTCGCGCAGGTCCTGCGCCAGGTTGTCGGTCTTGTAGCTGGCCTTCCATTCGAACTTCAGGTTGGCGCAGCCAGCGAGGGTGGCCAGCACGGCCAGGATCAGGATCTTCTTCATGGGTCAGCCTTTCGGGAGCAGGTCGAAGCGGATCAGGTTGCGGCCTTTGATGATCGCGGCCAGGGTCTTCGCGTAGTTCGGGTCGGTGGCGTACCCGGCGGCGGCCACGGCGCGCGCCCAGCCTTCACCAGTCGTCTCCTGGAAGCAGTAGCGGTAGCGAGGGTTGCTGGCGAAAAACTTAGCGCGGTCCTGCATGCAGTCGGACCAGCTGCCATAGGCGCGGAAAGCGCACTTCATGGGGGTGCGCACGCCCTTGATGACCTCGTGCGTGTCGACCATGACCGTCTCGCCTTTCCAGGACTTGTCTGCCTTGATGCCGAAGAGGTTCTTGCCGAGCACGCGCTTGCCCCACCCGGTTTCCAGCGCGGCCTGGGCGATGGTAAAGCTGGCGGGAATACCGCTGGCGCGGTGACACTCTTGGGCGGCCAGCAGCAGTTCGTCGATGAATTGGTTCGGGGTCATGGTCAGCCTTTCAGGTGTGACGCCAGCCAAGTCAGACCGCTGCCGATTGAACCGGCCGCGCCTCCGATCAGCATCAAGGTGCGCCACCCACCGCGCGCTTCCGCGAGCTGGGCCAGCACCTGGTCGAGCTTTCGGTCGAGCTCGGCGTTGGTGGAGCGCAGGTCCGAGACGGCCAGCTTGAGGTGCGCGACTTCGACGCTCATGGCGGCGAGCTGGATCGCGTTCTGTTGTTCGGTGGTGGGGTCCACGAAGTTCCTTTCAGGAAAAAAGAAAGGCCACCCAGAGGTGGCCAGTAGTAGCGTGGCGCCGTAACGCCAAGCGGAGAATTTACAGCAGCGGCTCTTGCACCGGTGGTGGCGGTAGCTCGGCGATCAGTTCCGCATGCGTCGGTTGCGGCCGGACTCCGGCCTTCACATCGGCCAAGACCTCGTGGCACTTCGCATAACACTCCGAGCGGAACCTGCGCAGTGCAATCCCCTCCTGCTGGAATCGGGCGACCGCGGGCTCGTCGGCGTAGCTGATAGCCGAAATAATGCTCATGTAGCCGAAGGCCTGAGCGACCGCGTGGATGTGCGCGTCGACGGCGGCCTCGTAGCCGGCCAGGACCTCGGCCTCGGTTGGCTCATGCGGCGGCAAGACCGCGTCCCGTACCGAGCCGACGGCAAGCAGCGGCAGGGGCGTCGGGGTGTTCGGGTCCTTGACCGCGTGCATGGTGTCGAACCAGTCGAATGGACAGTAGCGCAGGATCAGCGCGTGCAGCTCCTCGCCCTGCGGTGCGGGCACGGGCAGCGTAATCGCATACTCGGTCCGATAGCGCGGCTGACGGCTCTCGTCGTAGCCCGAGATCAGCGCAGATTCCGGCAGCACGTCCGAGAAGAAACGCACGCGGATCTGATGGTCGGTCGGGTCCGTGTCGACGATTCGGTATTGAATTTTAGGCATTAAGTGGTGGCTCCTGAAATGGTCCCGGGTTCGAGGACCGTGACGTTTGCATAGCTCGTGATGGCAGCCCCCTGCGCGCCGACTGCGCCGTCGGGGGCCTTGACGCTGTTGCCGGTCGACCCCGCCGGCCCGCCAGCCTTGCCGGCTTGATTGGTGTAGGTGAGGCCGACTTCGGAACCGGTTGCAGACTGGCCGGGGTCGCCGGCGTCGGTCGTAAAACCGCCATCCCCGCCGAGGGTGTTTGCGCTGCCCTTGGTGCCCAGCGTGCGCCCCAGGCTGCCGTGGCCGCCGTCGCCGCCGGTGTAGTAGGTTGGGAACTGGCCGTCGCTCGTGGTGATCTTGCGTCCGCCCGCACCGCCGCCGCCGCCGCCGCCACCATTGCCGCCGGCGCCGGTGCCGCCAATACCCTTCGCGCCGCCCGCGCCGCCTGCGACGGTACCCAGGTTGCGCAGCCGCAGCTTATAGAGCGCTGCCAGCGCGGGACCGCCAGGGCCGCCGTTGGTGCCGGCTGTCGCCTGCCCGGTGCCGCCCTTGCTGCCGGCGCTACCGGCCGTCGCCGCCGTGCTGCCGGTGCCGCCGCTACCACCCGCGCCGCCATTGCCCGACCCGCCCCGCGTGCCGGTGCCGTGCGTGCCGGGCGCACCCTGCGCGCCGCTGATGGTGCCCGAGTTGATAAGGGCAATCGTCGTGCCGGGCGCCCAGCCGGTCCCCGTGGTGAGCGCCGGCACGGCCGTGCTGCTGGCGGTAATCGCGCCGTCGACCAGGCACAGGACCATTGCAGGCCCTTTCGGGCTGCCCGCAGCGGCCCGCATGTTGTAGTCGACCGCGTTGCCGGGTCGCAGGACGATCGCGCGCGGCAGGACCATCGGCAAGCCCATCATTTCGAGTACCCCGGCATGTAGGAGCCGTACAGGTTGACGCCGTCGCTGATGAACGAGAAAACGGTGCGGCGGTTCGGGCGCACGTCGATATCCGGCGGCACGTCATCGGGGAATACGAACGCGGCATCGAATGCCAGGGACCGGCCGCCTGTGGCGTCCTGCTTCACGTGCATCACGTACGGGCCGGCCTTGAGGTTGGTCGGTGCGGCGAGTGTGCGATTTCCGACCAGGGTGAGCGTCGGCACTTCGATGGCGCCGGCGTTCCAGGCTATCGGCGTGCCCGAGCTGCCCGAGTCGACAAGGTTGCCGGCTGCCGGCGGAACAACCGTGATGTTTTTCCAGTTGGTGGGGTCGTTAGCCGGATCGGTGTTGCTCACGCTTGAGGGGGTGCGCTTGCGATAGGTGAAATTGTCCGAAGGGCTGATCACGGAGGCGTTCAGCGCGTAGGTCGCGCCGGACACCCATGTGACGGCGCCGGCCGACTGGGCCGCTTGCGCCGCGGCCGCCGCGGCCTGCTCGGCGGCCTGGGCGCTGGAGTTCACGTCGAGCGCGAGTGCATTGGCTTGCCCCGAGAACTGGTCGATGGCCAGCTGCAGGGGACCGATCTTCGAGAACATCTCCTCGGTGTTGTCATCGAGGTTGGCAGGGTCATCCCGGCTGGGCGCGACGCCGATCTGCGGAAGTTGTACGGTGATTTGTGCTGGCATCAGGTCAACTCCTGAATTTGAAGATTAAGGAACGAGCCGGCCGGCCCGTCCACCACGATTTGGAAATCCTGGGCGAATCCGAAGAGGTTCAGGGCGCCGAACTTGGGGCTGCCCAGCCAAGCTCGAGGCGACGACTTGGCCGACGTCAGCAGCCGTATTACCTCGTCGACGCTCTCGTTCTCGACGAACAGGTCGTACTCGACCACGCGGACCGCGCGGCGCGGCGTGAACTTCGTGCCCCCCCACTGGTCCGTCTCCACCTTGGAGTAGTCCACGGTACGGACACTGGGCTTCCACTGCACATTGCCCAGAAAGTCGAAACGACCGATCTGCACCTCGCCGACCTGTGGAAGATTCCCCGGCCACGAGACGATGACCTCGAAGATGGCATTTCGATAGGCTGGAATGTCCGTGAAGGAAACATCACGTCGGAACGAGACAGGCTTGAAGAACCACTCGGTGAACGTGCGGCAGTTGCGCAAGCGCAGGTTCTGCGTCTGGTCGTACTTCACCGAGCCGTCGGGCAGTGTGACGCGCACGCGCACGCTCGACGCGTAGACGCCGAACAGCGCGACCGAGTCCACGCGCACCCCAGGCGTTAGCGTCCACGACAGCACCTCGCTGTCCGCGACGCTCGCCGTGTTCATCACGGAGTCGAACGCCGCAAACAGGTTGGTGGGGCGCACCAGGATCCACTTCGCGCTCGCCCCGGTGAGATTGTTCTCCGGGTAGTCCGTCGACGCCGCGGTCGCGGAGTGCGCCACGACGCACTCGTAGATCCTGTGGTCAGGGCGGCGCACGCGCTGCCCAACCGTCTTCGCCCCGGTCGTCCACAGCGGCGCGTCGACGCTATCACTCTCCGATAGCGTCGACGCCGCCATGACCTGGTCAGTGATCGGGATTGGCGCGATCAACTTCATGCATTGCTCTCCTCTCTGATTTCAACGCCAACCCGGTCCATGTTCTCGAGGCTGTTCGCCGCGCGGCCGGCATTCTTCGCCGTTTGATACAGCACCGGGAACACGGCCGCCTGGAGCTCGTGGATCGCGTCGACGACCTGGCGGTTGTCCAGCATCTGCCTCGACTCGCTATGGGAGACCACGCGCGAGGGGCCGGTGTGCTCGACCTCCCAGCCCGTCTCCCCCACGACACGCCACCCACCCGCATGCGCGCCGCCGGCCGCGTACCCCGGGATTCCCTTGAGCTTCTTGTACTCGTCGCTCTGCTTCATGGCCTCGCGGATCTCGGCGAGCGACACGCCTTCGGCCAGCCTGTCCTTCCAGAACTCCAGGCCCGAAGCATCCGGCGCGCGCTTCAGGATTTCCTGATACAGCTTGGCGATGCTGCCGCTGGAGCTGGCCACAGGATTGGCCTGTGCGGCGCCGACCGACGACGCCATGGCGGCGATCGCGTGCGCGAGGGTCAGCTGAGACACGTCCAGGCCATTCAGCGCGTCGATCTGCGCCTGGCCGTTCGCCACGATCTTGTCGAGCGCGGTGACTTGGCTCTCCAGCTGCTTGAGCGACCTCTCCTCGAGCGACAGGGTGTCGTCGGTCAGGTCGGCCAGGTCCTCGATGCCGGTGCGGGTCAGGTAGAAGTCGCGCAGATAGTCCGCTTGGGACGCGAACACCCCGGACGCATCCTTGCTCAGCACCGACAGGGCGCTTTTCAGGCTGTCAGCGCTGGGCAGCATGCCGCCGGCCTTGGCGATCGCCAGGGCTGACTGGATCTGCGCCTGGGCGCTGATCCGCGATTCCAGACCGCCGTCCAGGCCGCCCATCGAATCGAGCGCGCCGCGTAGGGACGACGACAAGGCCTGGTGCTTCGCGATCAGCTCCTGCTCCTTGGCGATGCGGTCCTGCAGCAGGGACTTTTCGCGGTCGACCACACGGCGCAGAGCCGAGAACGCGCTGTCCACCCCACCCAGGAGACTGGCGCCCAGGTCCTTGCGGGCCTGGAGCTCCTTCCGGAGAGCTTCAGCCTGGTCCTCAACAACGACCGTCACCGCCTCGACCAGCGGATGCAGCTGGGCGAACACGCCGGCATGCTTGAACAGCACCGCAGCAGCCGTCGCTCCGCTCTCGCCCAAGGCAAGCTGCTGTTCTACGAGCGCACGGAACCCATCCCGGGTCGATGGGACGGCCAAGCCGACCGCCTGGAACGCCTCCGCCATCTGCTTTTGCACCGCCGCGGTCTTCTCGGTCTCGCTGTAGAAGTTGTCGTAGTAGACCGAAGCGCTCGAGGCCAGCGCCTCAATGCCACCGGCCGCCTTCATCAGGGCGGAAACAGCGGCGTCACTCAAGGACGAGAACCCGACCAATTGGGCCCCCATGGCCTTGAGCGCCGCCTGGGTGGCGTTGATGCTGTCGACGAGCTTCGCCAGTTCCTCGATGCTCGCGCCTTCGCCGACGCCGTCCAGCATGGTCTTGGCCCAGCCGGGCAGCCCGATACCGTCCAGAGCGACTCGCACCGACTTGCTCAAGGCCTCCAGGTACTGCTTCTGGCCTGCCTCGCCGTCCGCGAACTCCTTCGGCGCCCACTTCGAGGTGCGGCTGTCCTGCCAGTCGATGAGCTTCTCGCCCATCTTGGAGATCACCAGCGCGCCCCAGGCACCGTCTTTACTCGTGTCGTCGGCAAAGGCGGTCGCGGCGGTGTAGCCGGCCGTCTTGCCGAAGGCCAGGGCAGTGCTGTCGAGAATACTGACCACGCCGCCGGCCAGCTGGCTGACGAACTGCTCGGTCTTCTCATTCGTGCGCGTCGCCTCGAATCGCAGCATTTCGGCACGGATGGTGGACACCTGGTCGCCGGTGGCCGAGGCCGCGCCGCCAGTGTGGTAGGTGCCCGAGGTATCGAGCTTTTTCCAGATCGCCACCGCGGCGCCAATACCGAGCGCGATTGGACCCAGCGCTCCAGCGACCATGCCGAGACCCGAAGCGATGCCGCCCAGCGTGCCAGTTGCTGCGAGCGATCCAGCAGCTGCCAGCGAACCACCCAACGTGGTGGCGCCGGTCAGCCAGCCGGCGCCGGCCATCAGGGACCCGGTCAGGCCGCCGGCACCGAACAGCCCAGCCAATCCTGCGGCACCGGATGCGAGTCCCATGGCGTTCCCGGCACCTCCACCCGACGCAGCCGCTGCCGTGGTTGCGACAGGACCACCAACCATGCTGGCAATCCCTTGAGAGATCGGGTTCGTGATGGCACTGATCACCGGGCGCAAGACCAGCGTCTTGAACATGTTCTTCAACGTGTCGACCAGGTTCTCGCCGAAGCCCTTGCCCGACTCGAAGCCGCGCAGCAGGGCGTCGGTCAAGGATTGCTCGATCGATTCGGCAGCGCGCTTCCACTCCTCCTGGGCTTTCTTAGCCGCGTCGACCTGCTCCATAGCGCCGAGCGCGGCCGCGTTGCGCTTCTTGGCCGCGATCAGCTTCTCGAGCGTCTCGATCTCGTCGAGCGTCAGGCCCAGCGACGAACGCTGCGCGAGCTGATCTTCCAGGCGCGCCAGCTCAAGCTGCTCGATCGCGGACTTGGTCATGCCGTAGGTGCGTGCCAGGTCTTCGTTCTGGGAGGCTTCAGCCTCGGCATCCTTGACGCGCTCGGCAAGGATCCCGGCCGTCATTCCCAGGGCCTCCCCATACGCTTTTTCGAAGTCAGCGACTTGCTTGAGCGCCTTGGCCCGCTCCTGCTCGGCCTTCTGGACGCCAGGCTGCTTGCCGATCAGCTCGGTGACGAGCTCGACGTAGCGCGCCTCGCCAACGTTGCCCGCGGCACGGATGGCCTGCAGGCGGCTCAGGTCCTCCATGTAGGTGGCGGTGACGCCGGACAGCTCGGCAAGCAGGTTTGCATCCTTCTTAATGCCAGCCAACGCCCCTTTGTCCGCATATTTCTCGCGGATCCGTCGCTCCATCTCCGCGTACTCGCTGGTCTTCCCCTTCAGGTCCTGGATGGCCTTAAGCTCGGCCGCCATCTGCTCTTGCTTAGTCGCATGCTCCTTCTTGAATGCAGCAACACGCTCAGCCACCGAGGCCGCGGCAACTGCCGCGCCAGATTTCTCCGCTTTCGCCATCTTGTCCGTCAAATCGGCGATATCGCGCATTACTTTGATCCTGGCGAAGTCCAGCTCGGTATTGCTTTGACCGGTGAACTCTCCGGAGCGGGAATTGATCGCGTTCAGACGAGTTGAAGCAGCCGCGAGCTGGTCTACGTAAGGAAGCGCTTTCTCCGCCTCGCCCTTGTTCAAGCCCGCATTCTTCAGGCTGAGCAGCTTCTCGTTTTTCTCGATCTGCTCATCCAGCCCTTTGATGATCCGAACCTGAGCTTCATCGAATGACTCTGCGGCCTTCTCGGTCGCATCTTTCGACTTGTCACCCCACACCGCCCAAGCCGTCGCAGCCAAACCCAGCACCGTGATGAGTGCGCCGATCGGACCACCAAGGAAGCCCAGCGCGCGTGAAGCAAGACTTGCCGCACCGATCCCGGCGCCGGTGGCGGCGTTGAGTCCTGTTTGCGCCGCTGCTTGCGCTGCTGTAGCGGCGGTGATCTGGGCCGACACCGACGCCTGCTGCCGACCAAGGATCGCCAGCTCGGCGAGCATCGCGGTGCGCTGAGCTTCGGCTACTGCGAGCTCGGCGGTGGCCAAGCGCAAGGTCCTGAGTGCGAAACTCTGGGCGCCGGCGGCCTCGGCCGCAGCCATTGCCGTGCGCGCGGTCGTGATGTTGGCGTTTGAAGATGCCAGTTTTGCGACCGCTTCTTCCCTCGCCACGATCAGCATGCTCTGCGTCACGCCCATTTGCGCCAGCTTGGCGTTCGTGGCCGCGACTTCGGACTCTGCTGCGGCGATGTTCGCAGCGCGCAGCGCGCCAGCGGCGGCGACCTGGCGATAGGTTTCTGCCACCCAACCGCCCAGAATGGAACCCAGCTTGGCCGTACCGATCGTTATCACGGCGCCAGCCACCAACATCAGGTTGCTGGCCAGGAGGGAAAGACCACCCGTAATGGCCGATACCGCACCACTTGCTTGTGCCTGGGTGCCGACAAACTCCATCACGTTGTTCTTCAGAAGCGTGAAAGCACCCGCGATCGTTTGCACGTGCTTCGCCTCATCCTGCAGATCGCTCAGCGCCTGTGGAAGCACGTCGGCCATGATGCCCGACGTAATCTGACCTTCCTCAGCCATCTTCTTCAGCGCTCCCACGGGCACGCCCATGCCGTCGGCAAGCGCCTTCATCAAGCGCGGCGCCGCCTCGTTGACGGCGTTGAATTCTGCGCCACGCAGGGTCCCTGATGCGAATGCCTGGGATAGCTGCAGCATGGCGGAGTGCGACTCCTCAGCCGTGGCGCCAGACACCTTGAGTGCCAGGTTTACGGTCTCGGTGATGTTCGCGACCTGAGCTTGCGCGACACCGAGCTCGCGCGTCCCGTTTGCGATGCGCGCATAGAGAACACCCGTCGCACCGAGATCGGCCTGAGCGGTCGTGGCGATGCGCTTCACATCGGCGTAAGCCTGGGCGTACTCTCGCTGCGACGTAGTGGCCAGCTGCAGCTGTGCCGTGAACTTAGTGTATTGGTCGGTCAGCTGTGCAAGCTGCTGGATGCTGATGCCAGAGCCGATTGAGGCCAGCGCGGCCTTGGCTGCGCTGGCGGCACGCTCCATGCTTGCGGTCGCGCGGCTAACCAGCTGATTGGCACGGTCCATGTCACGCTGCAGCCTTGCGATGTTCGCCATAAGCTGGATTTCGATTTGGCCTGCGATCATCGTTACCTCAAAAAGTAAGAATGCCCGCGCAGCGCGGGCGTTTATCAGCTCAGGAACAGGTCCACTTTCCGCTCTAGCTCAACCCGCTGCAGACGGCGCGCATCGGTCGAATCGGCGAACGGCGGCGGCCGGTCCCGTGCGGTGGCGTGGGCCGACTCGCCAGCGTACTCGACGGACAGGCGCCGAAGCAGTCGCGCCTCCCATGGCTCGAACTGCAGGCCCAGCAGGCGCTGCCACGATTCAATCTCGGTAGCGGTAAGCGGGCCGATGCCCGCGCCGGCCGCCATAGTCGGGCCAAACTCGAAGAGCCAACCGACGAGGTAGCCGCCCCAGTCGAGGGACGGCATGTCTGGCGTGATTCCTTCCGTCTCCAGGGCTTCGCGCCTGGAGAGGATAGGGACCTTGCTCTTGTCGCCCTCGGCCCGCTCTGGGACGGCACTCAACCACGCGGCGTGACGAACGTACACCGCCAGGTTGTCGCCGCCTGCTTTTAGAAATTTGCCCAGTCGCCGTGGAACTTGGCCACCTGCTCGGTGATGTAGCCGAGCTTCGGGTTGCTGTACAGCTCCGTCGCCGTGACCGGCAGGCCGTCGATGTTGGCGGTCACGGCCGTCAGCTTGTCGGCGCTCTGCGCGATTTTGTCGTCAACGGTTTCCTTCACGGGCTTGCCGCGCATCGCGGCGAAGGTTTTGGCCGTGTTGGCCTGCTCCTGGCGGTGCTGGGCGCTCAGTGCCTCGCGGGTGCCCGGGCTGCGCACCTCGATGCGCACCGGACGGCCGTTGAACAGCAGCGGGCCGTCGTCCTTTTTGTTCTGGACTTCCAGCCAGGCGGTGTCGCGGGCTTCCAGGTCGGCGATGGTCGATGCGGTGGTGTTGGTATTCTGGTCGTTCTGGTTCATGGTGTTTCCTTTTCGCGGGATGATGAATGCCCGTGCCGGCCGCCGCTTCCCGCGAAGGAAGACGGCGCCCGGTCGGTGCTCAGGGGTGGCCGAAGCCGGGGGTTAAGCCTTGATGGTGTCGGTCTGGCGCAGCAGGGTGAAGTTGCCCTTGACGGCGTCATTGCCTGTGCCGTTGTTCTCGAGGAATTCGAGAACCTGAGCGGTGAAGTAGCGGATATCGCCGTTCTGCTTCACCAACTTAAACGAGGGGATGCTGTGATCACGCGAGGCCGCGTCGATAATCATCTGGCCTGCGTCGTCTTCGACCCAGCCGCATTCGAACTGGGCGTTGGGCAGCTTGAACGTCCCCTTTTTCTCGATTTCCTGAGATTCGTCGACGAAGCTCATCGTCGAGGTGCTGTAGGTGCGACCGACGACGCCGCCGACGTTGCTGATCTTGCCGACCTTGACCCAGGCCAGCTCGGCGAACGCCACCGCCGTCTGGGCTGACGGTGCGTCCTCGCAGACGAACAACTGGGAGCCGGCGACGGTATCGAAATCTGTTGCCATGATTTGGTGCCTTTCAATTAAAAAAGCCCGCGCGCATATGCGACACGGGCGGGCGAAAAAGGCCGCTCGCGGCGGCCACTTGGTGGTGCGGACTAAACGGGCTCTAGGTACGTGACAATGAAATCCCGAGACTGCTGGAACAGGCTTGCTTCCGGGTTCTGCAGGTCCGGGCCGACAGCGTCGCGCAGTACGCTCCGCACTTCAACGCCGGCAACGGTACCGGTAAAGACGCCATCGCCTAAGCGCGCGGCCAGCAACAGGTCCTTCTGGGTGCCGTACGACTCCGCGTGCACGGTGACCTGAACGCGGGCAGTAACCATTCTGCTTGTGCGGTCGACTGTATCAGCCTCGCGCCGGCTGATCTCTCGAAGGCCGATGGCCGGCACCTGGTCGTAATCGATGTCGCCGGCGCAAACGTTGTCGCCGACAATCGCCTGGACCGGATCATGATCCAGCAACAGCGCGCGCATGATGGCGATCGCGTTCATTCAGCCTCCAACGCTGGCACATTGATTCCTTCCTTGGTCAAGCGCCCCCGGACCTTATCTGCCACCGCCGCGATCGCTGCTTGCGACTTCGCGTCAAGGGCGGGTCGCATGTAGGGCTTGGGCTGTGAGCCAGGATGATCGACCTCGCCAGCGATCGCGCCGCCGAAAGACAGTGCTCGCTGTCGCTTTGGCCTGATCTTGTGCGGCGCTGTCCCGAACTCTACCCAGTGCCAGTGCGGCGCACGTCGTCCGCCCGCTTTAACAGAAGCGTAGACGGTCCCTCGCCTAATCCTGGTGGTCACTTGCACACTGGCGCTCAAGTCGCCGTCGTCATCACGGATATTGGCGCGCGCTTCGTCACGGAACACAATGCCGCCCGCGCGGAGGGCTGCCCGCATGATGTTCTTCTCGATCTTCACCGGTAGCTGCTGGAGAAATTCAGCCACCTGCCGGCCACCGATGATTGTTTCCTCAGCCATTTCCCACCTCCTCGAGCATACATTCCACGTGCATGCGGTCATCCAGCAGCGCAGGCCCCGCAACCACTTGCATTACCCGCTCACCACGGCCGTGCAGTACCACACGCATGTCTGCCGTGATGAGTATCTGCTTACGAACTCGGAAGCGAGCCTGGCGAGTACCTACTCGTGCCCCGTTGTTAGAGCTCTCGGCGCGGCTCGGAAGTACGTCCTGTACGTTGCACCAGACACGCTCCGCAACCGTCGCCCATTCACCAGCGTTTCCAACCTTCCGGCCGTAGAGCGAATCCCGTGCAATTGGGCGCTGCTGGATGGTCGCTCGCTCGTTGAGTTTGAATGGGGAGACCATCAGCCGTACACCTTATAACGGTCAAGCAAGCGGTGGAGGGTCTCGCTCGTGCGCGTTCCCTCAGGCGCGAAATGCTCGTAGACCCGGCCGAGGATGTAGCCCTGAATTCCTTCCGGGACTGCGGAGTAGTCCGCTCCATAACCTGCCGTGTATCGAAGCGACACGGCATGAACCCGCTCCTCCGACACCGGCCAGGTCCTGCCACGTGCCGGCACCACATAACCGGGCTCACTCAGCCGGTCGACTTGATAATCTTGCGGGTCGAGCAGGCGGAGCTGGCCGTCAGGATCGTAGAACGAAATTTGAAGCACTGCGATCACAGGAGGGTTATCGAGCTCGAAAGCGCCTGCGCCACCTCGCATTCCTATCGGGAAGGCGTCGAGCGTGACTTCCCACGTTTGCTCAACGATCGCACGCCTTGTAAGCGCTTCTACCTCGTCTGTGTAGAAGCGCACCGCCTTCTCGACCTGGTCGTCCATACCTGCCCCTTCGGCACGAGCCGCAGCTATGGCATCGGCTAGAGATACTGCGAGTCCAATGGGAGGTACCACACATCGGGTAACCATGGCTACCTCCCTTGAACTTCAGGAGGGCGCACCGCAACGACGCTCAGGGTCGGCGCATACCCGCTTCCGAGCGGTGCACGCGCGTACTGCGGCTCTGGCCGAGGATTGGGCACCGGCTCGCGCGGCGCGTCCAACACGATGACTTTGCAGATGATCGACTTCTTCATTGGTTCACCAGGTCGATGTAGACCGTCCGCTCGTCTTTAAGCGGTGGAGTGGTTGCGGTCTCGATTTCAAAGGTAATGGTCGCCTCGGCCGCCGTCGCGCCGCTGAAGACCATTGTGGTAAGTGCGCCCTCGGCAAATGCACCGACCTGCATCACGCCGAAGATCGTTGCTGTGAACTTTGCGATGGGCGGGTTACCTACGTCAGCCAGCCATGGCCCCCAGTTCAGCGTGACGTCGAGCGTCGCCTGCGGGTCTTTGGCGCCGCGAGGCTTGGCGGGATTGCCGAGGTTCCACCAAGGGCCGCCTGTGAGTGCCTTCGACGTTGGGCTCACCGTCAGAGTGCGGGCTGGCGACGGGGTAAAGCTCAATTCCTCTCCGCCGCCAGGCGCGGCGACCGTCGTCAGCGAGCCTGAAAGCGGAGCAGAACGCAGTCCGGACCCGCTGTAGGCCCGAACGCGCACCGGATGGACCGTCTCAGGCTGCAGTCCGGATACGTCGACCGTCAGTACGTTGTCCACGTCCTCGTAATCGGTGCCAGAATTGATACTGACCTCGTAGCCGGTCGCCGGCGAGGAACCAGTGGCGGCAGCCCACGACAGCGTGCCGCCCGACGAGGTGACGTTCGATATGGTCAGGCTGCCGACCATTTCCAGTGTCTCGTCTTCCGCGACGTAGCTGTAGGCGGCGTTCAGCGGTACGAATGCCCGGTTGGCGATTTCGTTGATCTCGCTCACAGTGCCGTAGTGGACGCTGGACGAGAATGCGCCATTCAGGTCGGCGTATCCTCCGCAGTTGGGGTTGGTTTGGCCCACTTGCACGATCGCGTCATGGATCGCAGTGAAGTTCGCTCCTGTGCCAGTGACGTTGATCGCCCACACGAACCACTTCCGCCCAAAACGCGTAAACCAGTCGTTGACCCGGCCGTTAAGCTCGGTCACGAACTGCGCCTTCGTCAAGCTCCCTTCAGTGTCGGCCTCACCTTGCCACCACAACACCGCCTTGTGGTCACCGATTTGCGTCGCACGCGCGACCGCTGCACCATACAACTTCGTTGTATCGGTAGATGCCGCCCAGGCAGCCATGCTCGTCGAACCGACTGCACACGGCACGAAAGCAACAGGAACACCACCATCCATGATCTTGGTCGCCAAGGCACCAAAATAGGAGCCAAGAGGCGTTGGGTCGATCTGGACGCCGTAGGTGGCGGCGGTCGAGTTGTCGAACTTGTCGGACGCGCTCTCCTGGTGCTGCGCCCAGACTCCGTTCTTGTTCAGCTTGGTCGAGACCCAGGCCGGATTCGCCGCCGGGGCGACTGGCTGCACGTAAGCGCCCGATTTACCTACATGGTTCGACTGTCCCATGACCATGAACACATCACCTACGCCAACGGTAGCGATGGTGGCGGACACGCCAGTCGAATTGGCGAACCGGACGTCGATGTCCCCTTGTCCAGGGCCGGACAGCGTGATGGTCTTGTCGAACGCACCACCCGTCGGCGCCGCGTCCAGCGTCATCCATGCGCCACCTCTCCAGCGATATTGCAGCGCGGAAGGTGTGCCAGTGTAGGTGCCGGAGATACGCACCGATGCCTGGTTGGATGCGTTCCTTTGGAAGGTGCGGTAGGGCACAGCCGACTGCTGCGTGCTGGGCGCGGTGAACTCGATCGACGAGGACACGACAGTGATGCCGGTCGCCGTGTCTGTGACACTCGTTGCGTTCGCCCAGCGCACCGACAAAGTACCGGTGCCAGGAGTTTGGCCTGTCAAGGTGCCGGCGAACGTCCCTTCCCCCGGGTCCGCGTCAATGACTTGCCACACGCCGCCGTTGAAAGAGGCTTCGATTGCTGTCGGCACGCCAGCACCGGCGTAGGTCCCCGCGATTGGGACGCTCGTGCCGAATGTGGTGCCGTCGGCAGGGGCGCTTATCGCGATGCTGTTGGGCGCAACGCCGTTCTCGTAGTAGTCGTAAGGGTTTGCTGCGTGGGCGGCTACCTCCGCGTCCGATAGGCCGCGGCTCCAGTAAATTTCGTCCAAGTGGACAACGTCCACGCTGTTTGACGATCCATAGTTGCCGACGACGGTTTGCGAACCGCCGTTCGTCGCTAGAAAGTCCGTCGTGTCGCCGTTGCGCGTCACGATAAGCACGCCGTCCACGAAACACTTCAGCACTCCCGCCGTGCGGGTGATGTGCAGTGAAGTAACCGCATTCGGAAGGAACCCCGGGGCGCCCGGGGAATTCCACAGCAGAAAGTTGGACGCACCTACCTTGCTGGTCCAGTGCCATTTCCCGGTCGATGTAACCTCGTAGAGACGCATGACGACCTTCTCCCCACCGCCGTCTGTGATGCGGCCAATGTTGCGCTCGAGCGTAGCCGCTGGCGCGAAACTCGGGGTTCGAATGCGCTTGAAGATGGTGAAGTCGCCAGTGCCCACTGCCATCCCAACGGCTCCGGCGCCAGCAGCATAGTAGAAACCAGTGGTGGTTGAGCGTCCACTTGAGGTATCACGCCCTTTGCCGGCGCTCGTCTGCACGATGAGGGGAGCGACGGCTGGAGCGGTAAAGTGCCGCGCGTTGCCGCTGTGGTCTTTGCCGTTGTCCGCGTCGGTGCTGCCGTTTTCGGCCGCGAAGTCAAAGGCAGCCAGAATGCCTACGTTGAGCGGGTCATTCTTGAGCGTGAGCGGGTAGACGCGGCTTGAGCGGGCGACTGGCATATCTTTCTCCGTAAGCGGATATTGTTCGACTTTGCTTCCATGCCGTTAGGCAGGATCGGCTTCAGGGCTGCTGGAAGAGCATGATTAGGTCGTCATCGGACGCCCCGACTATTTCATAAGGGAACAGTCTGATCGGAGGATTCCCTTCGACGACGACTAGGAGCGCGCCTGGCGCCATCGCCTCAGCGCGCAGGTTTGCGAGCCAGGCGACGGTTTCTTCCTTCATGGTTGGCTAGCTTTCAGCTACCGATACGACGCCCTCGATGGACGGCGGCAGTAACGGCTCGCTCGGCTGCGGTGCAGACGTCTGCACAGTCTCCACAGGCGCCGCCGACGGCGTTGGCGGTGCAGGGTTCTGGACCGCCGGCGCCGGGCCGGCGTCGAGAGACTTTTGTGCGGGCGTCTTACGCGACTTGCCACTGCGGGCCGACGACTGCTCTGCGTCCGCCGATTCGGGCTGCATAGGCTGCAAATATTCGGCAGCGCCGCAGTCGTCCACCAGGTGCTTGGCGAAGGCCTCGTCGGTACGCACGATATCGCCGGTATTGAGGGTGCCAAGCTGCGCGGTGATCACCTGACACAGGATGCGGACTTGAACTTGACTCATAGGGTCTCCTGAAGGGCCGCCAGCTGGCGGCCCGGTTGATTAGGCCGGCTTGAGAGCGCCGTAGCGGGCTGCGGCAGGCTTCTCGACGGTCAGGGCCAGGCGACGGTCAGCGCGGATGGTGATCAGTCCGGACTGGAAGTTGTCGCCGTCCGAGTCTGACAGCGCGATCCCGACGTTCTCCCGGTCGTGCAGGGTCGCCGCCTGGGCCAGGCTACCAACCCAGACATTGCCGGCCGGGACGGAGTTGCTGGCCACCACTGGTACGCCGAACAGGCGCGGCGGAGCATCGGAGCCCGGGTCGCCCAGGATGTAACGTCCCTGGGCGTCGGTGGTCAGACGCATCGTCCACCAGTCGACCGTGTTCAGGACCACCACGTCTGCCGGATAGTCCGCGGCGGCGCAATCGCCAATCATCTTGCCGATGAGGCTGAACCGGTTGTTGGCCAGGTCGAGCGCAGTCAGGCCGGCGGCCGTGTAGCCGTGCGGCGTGAAGTTGCCCGCCAAGGCCAGGCCAGACATGTTGGCGCCGACGCCGTTGCCTGCGAAGATTTGAGTTTCGGCACGCAGGTTCACGCCGTAGATCATGCGGCGATTGATGTACGCGGCGAGCGCAGCGTTGTCGGACGCCATCTGGGTCGTGATCTTCAGGAAGTGCGAGATCGTCGACACCGGCATAACACCCGGGGTGAAGGTGATCGAGCTTTGTGGCTTCGCGGTGCCTTCGGCAGTTTCGCCGGCGGCATTGGTAAAGACGTTTTCGCGCACCCACTCGACCGAATTTGCCGAGGTCGGAATCTTGGTCAGCAGCTGCTCCAGCGTGAACACGCGGAAGGCGCCTTCCACCAGGCCCGGCCGACGCTCGCTGAAGGTGTTCGCGATCGCGTTGGTGACGGTGTTCTTCATCTCAACTTCGCCGAACACCTTTTGCTTGGCATTGGCGCCCATGAAGGCCGTGTAGGCTTCGCTCTTGACGAACAGTTGGCCCGGGAGGGCGATATCCTTGCCCTCGTCATCCTTCACCTGGGTGCCACGTTGCTCGAGCTTGACCAGGCGATCCGCCAATGTGCGCTGCTCGACGCCGAGGTTTTCGATCGCGGTCTTGGTATCGTTGCTCACCTTGCCGAGGTTCTTGATCTCTTCTTCGGACTTCTTCGACATGTCGTCGAGCTTGCTCTCGACCTTGCCCAGGGCATCCATGATCTTGACGTCCATTTCGCCCGTCATGCCCATGACCGACAGCGCGCCGACAAGGTCGCCATGCTGCTGCACTACGTGCATCAGGTCGACTCCGCATGCGTAGCTGACGACAGCGGCCACAGCCAGTCCCAGCAGCACGGCCGCACGAACCGGACGGCCACCCAACAGTTTCTTGAATTGCATAATTTTCCTTAAATGAAAAAGCCGCCCGAAGGCGGCCATGGTTTTACGACTGGGGATGGACTACTAGCTCGCCATTCTTTCGAGACGAGCCAGCACTTCGGTTTTGAACCGTTCCTCGCCCTGGTCGCCGGCGTCCCGCGCGGTGAACAGGGTTTTGGCGCGCGCGGACAGTGCCTGGGCCGCGGCCTTGCTGAAACCGCCTACATCCCGCAGGAGTGTTTCAAATTCTCGGATCGTCGCCACCTGCGCGATCTCGTCGGCGCAGCTCTTGACGCTGGCCAGGTCGACCTTCGCGAACGAGTCGGCCGGGAAGGTGACCAGGGACGACTCGATCAGACGCGACACCTTCGTGATGATCCTGCCGGTCGGCGTCTCCTGGTAATCATCCTTGGTCAGGACGTAGCCGATCGAGATCCCTTCGACGGTACCGTGCTTGAGCGCCGCGCGGAGCTGCTCGGCCATCGTGTTGCCCGGCGTGAATTCACCCGTCATCAGGAGGCCGTAGTCATCCTCTACGGCGCTGATCCACTTGCCGATCGGGACCGCGTACTTGTCGTGATTGAAGAACATCTTCGGCATCCCGTATTGCTTGAGGGTCGCCTCGTACGCGCCCTTGAGAATGGTGTCGCCGTATGAATCGACGTTGCCGAAAGTAGATGCGTAGCCGACGAAGGAGCCGGCCGCGCCGTCGTCGAGCTTCAATTGGACCGCCTCGAGCGGCAAAACTTTCACTGGCATGTTTGTTCCTTACTGAGCGATTGGGCTGTTGGCGGCGCCGGCCCGCTGCAACTTGGGATCCCCAAGCATCGCGACCGGCGCCAGGTTCGACTGCGCGGTGTAGATTTCGCCGCCGGCGTAGGGCTCGTCGTTCTCCAGCTGGCGGCACTCGTTACGGCTCTTGATGCCGTTCTGCACCGCCTTGGCGTAGATCTCCATGCGGTCCTTCAGGCTGCCGCGCAGCAATGCGTCCAGGTTGAATTCGGCCACCAGGGTCACGCGCTGTCGTGACGTCATCACGCGTTTGCGAACGCCCTGCTCGATGTTGATCAGGAGCGGACGCATCGCCAGCGTGTAGAAGCCCGCGACCAGCTGCTCGATGCCAGAGCCCCAGGCGGTCACGTTGCTGTGATGGACCAGTACCGGCGGCACGTCGAACCAGCGGCACAGTTCCTCGACGCCAAACATGCGGGTCGCCAGGAGCTGCTGCTGTTCGGGCGTGAGCGTAATCTGCTGGTACTTCATGTCCGCTTCAAGCAGGTGCAGGCGAGAAGTACTGCCCTCGCCCATTTCGCCGAAGTTCCGCTTCACTGCGGCCTTCTGCTCCTTGTTCAGCACCTTGTCGATCATCAGCACGCCGGATGGCTTGCCGGCAGCGCCGAACAGGCGGCTGGCATCGCTTTGCGCCTTCGCCGCTTCGTCCAGGCCGGCACGCATGAATTCCAGCTTGTCGAAGCTGGTCGTGCCGTTGCCCAGGTTCTTGAGCACGTAGACGTTTTCTTCGCTGAGGACGGCCACGTCGTTCGCGAACCGGTAGATGTACACCATCGAGCCGTCGTCGAGAACACGCGCCTCGACCTGGTCGGTCGGCATCGGCCAGAGCGCGACTGCCTCGCCGTTGTCGTCCCGCTCGATCCGCGCGTAGGCGACACCGCGCAAATCGTGGTACATCACCATGGCCCGCCAAAACTCGAACGGCGTCATGCGCGAGTTCGGGGAGTCATGCAGGATGGTGTACAGTCGGCTCATCCGTGCTAGCTGCTTCTGCCCGGCGCTTCCGGGCTTCTGCTCGTACACGAAGAACGGCAGGCTGGCCAAGGTCGTGGCGCGGCGATCGATGCAGGCCCATACAGTGCTGATCTGCATCGCGGCGTCTGCACCTACCCTGCTCGTACCCTCCACCAGGGCTGCCCCGGGCCCACGCTGCTGGGCACCCACGGTTTCACCGAAGCTCGTGAGACCGCCCCACCAGGTGCGAATGTTGCCAAAAATGTTCATGTAGAGACCGGGTCGTTAAGTGCATCATCCAGGTTGCCCTGGTCCTCGTATGCCGCAGCGCGGCTCAATGCCATGACCGCCGCGACGACGCCGTCGATACGACCGTTGGATCGCTTCTTGTCCGGCCTGAAATTGCCATTCGTGTCAAACAGCAGGGCCACGTTGCTTGCGCAATAGCGCAGCACCGGATTCCCGCCGTGGTTCATCATCAGGCCGTAGATCAGCTCCTCCAGGCGTTTGCTACCGGGGTGCATGCCGCCAGTGTTCTGCGGCACCTCGACCAGGGGCACATCCGCCTCAAGCAGCTCGTTCGCCAGCTGCAGCGCATTCCACTTGTCGAACCCGATCTCGGAGATCTCGTACTCCTTCATCGTCTGCAGGATCTTCGCGCGCACCGGCGCGTAGTCGGTCACGTTGCCCGGCGTGCCTGTCAGCCAGCCCGCCTGTTGCCATTTCTTGTAGGGGGCCGCATCGTCGTGCTCTTGCGTGTCGATCTTCTCCTGCGGGCACCAGAACCAGATCAGGATGTACCACTGTTCGCCCTCGGTCTCGGGCGGAAAGACCAGGGCGTACGCTGTCAGGTCGCGTGTTGACGCCAGGTCGAGCCCGCCGAAGCAGCGCCGCCCCTTGAGCGTCGCGGGATCAAATTTCGCCCCGCCCTTGTCCCACACGGCCAGGTCAAACCAGCCGTCTGCCGTGTTGCACCAGACGTTCAAGTCCTTTGTTAGGAAGTTCGCCCGGGCGCCGGGCAGCGCCGCGGCCTTGCGAGCCATGCCCCGCATGTACGTCAACGTTTTCGAGTTGCCCAGGCCTGGGTTGGCCTTGTACCAGTTCACTTCCTGGAATGGATCGTCGCCGGCGTCGATGGTGTAGATGTAGCCGAAGAAGTCGTCATCGACCCGCTTGCCTTCCAGGATCGTGATCAGGTAGTCGCGCAGCTCGGTACAGATCCCGTCCAGGATGAAGCCCGACGTGGTAATCGCCGACAGCAGCGGCTGCTTACGCGCGCCCAACGCCGTCTCCATCACGTCCCACACGTCGCGGTTGCGCTGCGCGTGCAGCTCGTCGAACAGGATCGCCGACGGGTTCAGGCCGTCCAGGTTCTCGGCGTTCGCCGGCAGTGGAGCGAACACCGAAGTGTCCAGCTCGACGCGCTCCTGGTTCAGGCCACTATGGATCTTGAACGAGCGCGCGGCGCCTGGCGATCGGCGCACCCAGCGCCGGATGTTGTCGAATGCCGGCTTGAAGACCGTCATCGCTTGGGCGCGCGTCGTCGCTACCGCATACACCTCCGCGCCAATCTCGCCATCCATCTGGAACAGGTAGGCGCCCTGCGGTCCCTTCCAGGTGCTCTTGCCGTTCTTGCGTGCGACCTCCTCGTAGGCGCGGTTAAAGCGCCGGCCGTCGTCGCTTTGACGGCGCCAACCATACAGCACCGCTGTCCAAAACTTCTGCCAGGGATCGAGCAGGATCGGTTGTCCCGCGAGCGGCCCCTTGATGTGGGTGAAGAACTTCTCGATGTACGAGATGATGTGCCAGCTATAGGCGGGTTTGAACACCAGGCCGCGCGCCGGCGCCTTCACCAGGTCGACGTAATGCCGCATCACCGCCAGGTAGACGTACTTGCCCGTTACGATCTCACCGCGCAGCACCGGTAGGCCATAAGTCAGGTCCCACTCTTCCAGGACCGCCGGCGTCAGTGCTTCGATGCGTTTGCGGGTGAGCTGGTGGCGTGGCTTACGAGATCGCTGAACAGATCGTCCTGCCCGCCCTGCACTCCGGTGTCCTTTCGTACCCGCGCCAGCGACGGTATTGTCAAGCATGCTTTGGGTAGCCATTGTCCGAGTTCCATCTTGAGCCGCTTCTCGTCCTCGGCCCAAGGCGTCGGTGTACTCCAGCCGGTCTTCGAAGTTTGTGACCGCCCTTTCTCAGCGCACTCCTTCGAGGCGTTGATCCAGTCAATGAAAGTCCGAACGATCACGGCCAGCGGCATCCCAACGGTAAGGTGATCGATCCCGGCATCGCGAAGGGACTCGCAGAGGTAGTCGTACACCTGCAGCTCGTCCTCGCTCAGGTTTATACCGGGTGGCGGCGCCGGCGAGGCGATCGCCGTCGGCGACGCCTTGACGTTGTCCGCCCCTACAGCCGGCGGCGCTACTGAGAAATTCTTCTTTGGGTCCATGGTTGTCCTTCCGAGTTCAACGGCCGGCCAAGTCCTGGACGTTAACCCCCCGGGGGTAGTTTTTCGTCGCCATAAAAGTCTAGTTAAGCGTCCGGTTTCCGCTGGATGGCACCTCGACTTCCGACCCGCCCTCCCCTCCGGGGCTACCGTGGGCGGGCACGGCGCCGGCCCCGGGCCGCCTCGGCCTGGCTCTTCTCGGCGTGGCATTCATCGCAGACTGCCTGCTCGTTCGTCGAGTCATCCGGGCCGCCTTCCTCCAGCGGGATCTTGTGGTCGCGCTGCGTGGCCGTGGTCACGCGGTCCTTCAGCAGACATAGCACGCACAGCGGGTGCCGTGCGAAGAGGTCCGCACGCATCTTCTGGAGCCGGCGGCCGGTGATGCGCTTCGTCGGTGTCGTCTTGACCCACGATTCGCGCGGATGCTTCTCGCATCGCCCCGAGCCATCCGAGACGAGCGCTTTGCAGCCAATATGGCTACAGGGTCGTGGTGCGGCGCGAGGCATGCTCGATCCTTTGTGTAGACGTCTGCACAACGTCTGGGTAAATGTCGTCGCCCGCGCCTGGGTATTGCGCTTGCGTTGGAGAGTCGGCCTTTGTTCGTCGACGACTGTGCCTGTTACGCGCCACTGGGAGGCACGCTGGCGGCCTGCCGCTCACGTTGAAACCACAACTTCTAGCGATTCACCGTCCAGCGTTTGCTTGAGCTGGAGGGCCAATGCCACTACCATGTGAGCATGAAGAAGAAAGCCCGGTTGCCCGGGCAAGAGAACGAACCGTGTGTATCCCCCGCTATGCTGCGGATCGAGACGGATCACCACCTTTCGTCGTTGAGAATTCTGTGCGCTTATCGTTGTCGCCCAACGCCGCCGTGCTTAGGCTACGGCCGGATTACTGGTCGATGAGCGCCCAGCTCAGGCGCATCGCGGTGCATGCTCCATCCCATCGAGCGGCATGACGGCGATAGATGCGGTATTGCTTGCGGATGATGATGAGGGAACGTAGAACACGGGCGGCAGGTAGCCGCCGCTGCAACGGGTTACTCATAGGCCTCCTAGGTTCAAGAACACTGCAGGCACATCGAGGACGCAGAAATGCAAAAAGCCCGCACGAGGCGGGCTTTGGATGCAATTACTGCGATGATGACGAAAATATATACCCTCTGGAACATTTTCGTCAATGCATTATTTAATTTTTGCAACAGACCCCGCTCTCAACAAATAGCGGCTCGAGGCGCGCTACTGCCATCTGCTCCAGCTGTCGTACGTGTCCCTTGATGGAAGCGATGGCGCGCACGTAGGTCATGTGACTGCCGCCGAACTGCGCGGCCAAGTCGCGACTGCTGATCTCGATCTTCTTGTGGTTCGCGAAAATCCTCCCCAGCATGAAGTCGATCGCAAACCTATTCAGCCTGGGGAACATCGGAGCCAGCCAGTCGGACAGCCCCTTGATTGCGGCGATGCGCTCAGCAGAGAATGCATAGCGCCGCTGCACCCGCGGATGCTCAGTCGGTGGCAGTTGCTTATCCCCCAGGTCGAGGTCTTCATAGTCGACCTGTCCATACTTCGCCTGCAGCACCCAGCGTTCGGCATCGGGCAGCTTGGTACGCACCGCTTGCGTGATCATGGCGCACTGCGCACGAATCTCCTCGCCACGCAGGCCACTGAAGTTAACCGATCCGCCGCTGTTACCGCGCAGCTGCTCCAGCCACTCGCGCTGCACGTCGCTCTCGAGGCGAATCGACTCCATCGCCCGGATCAGCGCCTTTCGGAATGGCGCGTCCCCGCTCGGCTCCTGCCCCATGATCAGGAACGCCACGTGCACTGCCTGCCCCGCGTTCTCGAAGATCCCCTCCTGCTCCAACCTCATTGCTGCTCCCATCGTTCACCCTTTCAGTTATCTCGACGTTCTATGTCGCCCATCCACTAGCCCCGTTACCGCTTCTACTCGTCCCTCTCGACTACGTACGGCAAACCCCTGCTATCCCACTGCACCCGCGTCCTGGCCGGGCTTGGCACCCCGAACGTCCGCCCATTCTCGGCGGCGTAGAACACCGGCTCTCCCTTCACTGCCCTGCGCAAGACCGCATCGATGTTGTCCTTCCCGAAAACCGCTCGGTAATCGTCGATCAGCTGCGCCGTCACCGGCATCACCTCCCGCAACCCCCCTTTGCTCATCCCCTTGCCTCCTCAATCTGTCTAACCTCTAAATGGTTGGTCAGATAGGTTGGACGGCTTGAACCCGCATGGATGCTGGCTCTGTCTAACCTCCTAACCTGTCTAACCTGTTTTTTTGTTTTGCCAGCGACAAAAACGGCCCTTTTGACTCGTCGCACACGTATACGCGCACGCGGGCACATGTGCGGGCGCGACCCGGTTGGCGAGGTTGGACGGTTGGACGGAGCCAGTATCCATGCGGGTTCCAGCCGTCTAACCTCGAAAACGCTAGGTTGGACGGTTGGCCGCCCATGGTTGGACAAGTAGGCGTTGCGGATCGACGCCATCACCTTTTCCGCCTGCGCACGAAGCGCCCGCGATCCCTGGTGAAGCGCCGGCACGACGCCAGCTTGTTGGTCAGAATGGGAGCGGAGCATCGTCCTCTCCTGTCTTGGATGCCCCTTGCTCCGCTTCCGCTACGGGGCGTTCGTAGTACCACTCCCGCGCGCCACTGGACTCGCGATGCTTGGTCCACCCGAACTTGCGCATGATCGCGCCCACACGCATCGTTTCGGCCCTTGCCGGGCCGATCTTGGACAGCTCGAAGTGCAGCGCCCTGGTGAGCAGCTCGCGCGCCGTGACGCGTTTGAGCGGGCCCGCCGACATCGGCTTGCCCTCCGAATCGATCCCCTCGCAGAACTCCCAGATCCGGCCACGCCATGGGTCCGGGATCTCACGGCTGTCCTGCATCGGGTCGATCAAGCGCCGCTGCTGCTCGAAGGTTGGCCACCACTGCACCCCTGCCTTCATCAGCGCGATCGCTTCGCCGAACAGCTGGTCGCGGTCAGCCTTGAGCGCCTCGATGTCTAGACGGCCTGTCTCGACCGGCCAAAAGCGGCGATTACCGGTCGTATCCTTGAAGTAGGCGTCTTCGTTCGTCGTCGCGGCGAAAGCACAGCGGCGCGGAACGTTCTTCATCCGGCGGCCGTAGGGCTCGCGGAATCGGTCGACGGTGCTGGACATAAACGCCTTGATGGCGGTGACCTCGGAGCGGTTGAACTGCTCCAGCTCCGCGACCTCGTACAGCAGCACGCCCTGAATGGACAGGTAGCCATCCTTGTCGCCCATCCTGAACGGTGTATCGGCGAACCAGTCGCCGCCAAGAACCTTCAGCGAGGTCGACTTGCCTTGGCCCTGGCCGCCCTCGAAAACCGGCGCGTGGTCGTTCTTGACGCCTGGCTTGTAGCCGCGCATGACGATACCGATGAAGAACATCGTCGACACCAGGCGCAGGTATTCGGAATCTTCGGCGCCCCAATAGCGCGAGAGTGCCGTGGCCACGCGGGCCTGGCCGTCCCATCCAGCCGCACAGCGATCGAAGTAGTCGATCACCGGGTCAAACTGGTGCCGGCGAGCGGCCTGCGCGACTCCGCGCTCGATGTCGCCTACAGAGGCCAGCACCAGGCCGTAGTTCTGCGCCAGGTACATGCCCAGCTCGAAGTCGTCGGATTCGGTCCATTCGCCGGGCGTACTTGGCCAGGGCGTCTTGCGCAGCTTTACCTGCAAGCCAGAGAACAGGTCGAGCCCGACCATGCCGCGCAACCTGTCGTCGCCCTCCATCACCAAGTAGACGTTCTCGCGGCACCCCTTGATCCCACCGTTCGCGGTTGGAATGAGCTTGGCCCGCAAGGAGACGCGAGAACCCGCGCCTGCGCCAGCCGGCAAAGGGGTAGAAGCCGCCTCGAGCTGGTCGGACATCTGTTCGTTGAACCATTCGGGCACGTCGTCCGAAGAAGCCGACGCGTCAACCTGGTCGGCCGGCTGCGCCTCGGCGGCCTGCCCCGCGCCAACCACTTCTTGCGGACGCAGACTCGTCGCCCACTGGACGACTTCTTCTTCAGTGGCGCCGCCGGCGATCAGGTCCGCGACATCCCAACCATCAGGCTTCTCACCAGGCGGCGGGATGTCGACGAAGAAGACGTTGCAGCCCTGGGCGCGCAGGATATCTGCGATCTTGAGCATTGCGCCCATCCCCGGCTGTTCGGGTTCCGGCATCACCTCGCCAGCGCGCTCATGGCCTTTCTTGTAGACCTTGGCATCAGCGTCAGCCCATAGGATCACGTCGCGATTGGCAATCGCGGACCAGTCCGCCTTCTTGATGGCCTTGCCACCACCAGGCCAGGACAGGATCTCGAAGGCCTCGTGCATGGCTGGCATCGACACCGCGGCATCGACGCACTTCTCGCCCTCGACAATCAGCACCGGGACATCGAGTCGATGCGGCCCACGCAGATACAGAGGCCGCGGTTCAGGAAAGGATAGCCAACGCCATTCACGCACGCTGGTTCCGTTGCGCTCTGCAAACACGCAGGGCAGCACTTCTTTGCCCTCGCCATCCGAGCGCCGGAAGCGATAGATCACGCCCAAGAGCTGGCCGGCCGCGTTGCGGTACTCCCAGTGCAGCTCAGGGCGGCCACGAACGACGTGCGCCTTCGGATACGGCCCTGCGTCATCAGGAACGGGCAGAAGTGGCGTCCAGGGAGTGCGTTTTTTCTCCTCGGCCGGTGCTTCTACCCCTTTGTCCGCTGGCGCAGGCGCGGGATCAGGTCGTGTTGCCGCTGGCTTGATATAGGGTTTGATGCCCGTACGCTTGCTTGTACCATCCGCGATGTGAATACCCAGGCGCTCTCCGAGCGCTTTGCAGGCCTGGCCAGGCTTGAGGTCATGAATGAACGCGTAGAGCGAAATCAGGTCGCCGCCGGCTGCGCCGTCGGAGAAGTCGGACCAAACCCCGGCCTTGTCGCCGGTGAGCCGGATGCGGAGGGACTGCCCCGCCTCACCTGAGCGCGAGCCGATGCAGAACTCCTGGCCTTCCTGGACCCCGCTCGGGAACCACTCCTGCAGGAGTATAGAAATGGAGTCGAGCGCTGCGCGCCCGACTGCGGAAAAATCGTCCAGCGTCACGCTACCGCCTTCTCTCCGTGCTGCAGCAGCTGGCTGCTCATACGCGAGGGAATCTCGCGATAATCGAGCGCACCAGGGCGCATCGACACGACGCGCGGACGATTTTGCGCCGAGAGGGCGCGCTGCGGCGGGACATAACGGCCGGTAACGAGCTGCAGCTGGGGCGCAGCCTCCACCGCAGGCGGGCGCAGGTACAGCTGGCCCAAGCGCGTAATCGCAATGCTGGCACCGGTGATCTCAGCGACGCGGAGACGAACGAGCGCATCGACGATCTCCCGGGTGAATTCGTGGCTATTGCGCTTCCAGTTAACAGCACCCATGAGAGCCGCGGCGCTGACCAAGCCGGCGCCGTCCAGGTGCAGCAGCGCAGCATGTGCGCGGGTGCCTGGGCGTGGTCCGTTGATCCTGTTCATTCGACCTCCTTACCACCTTGCGGCGCGTAAATGCGGAGAGTGAGAGCCATCAGCTCGGCCAGCACTTTGTGCAGCTGGGCCACGTCGTGCTCGAGGAGCATCTGCTCCCGCTTGTCGATCAGGTCATCGGCGGTCGCTGCCGAGAAGTCCTTTGAGAACTGCCCAAGCTCCGCGTAGAGGGACTGGAACTTCGCCATCAGCAGTTCGTTGTCCTCGGCCAAGTCGCCAGGGAGCTTGATGAAGGTGCCGCCGCTTGCGGTCGCCACAGCTTCCGCGAAATGCGTGCACTGGGAGAACGCCTGGATCTGCAGTGCAGTATCGACCGTGACACCCTGCCCTTTGCGTTCGTAAACGCGGTTTTCCAACGCATCGCGGCTCATCCCGAGAGCGGCTGCGATCGCGTCCCAGCCGCCCGGGAACGCCTTGATCATCGAAAGAAAAGATTGCCTAATGTTCACAACTGCCTCTTAGTCTCGGTGGTTGCCGCGCTGGGCGGAAAAATTTAATCTTGCAAAATGGAAAATGTCTAACTTGTTTATTTCCACTGGGAAACAATAGGGGCGCGACGAAGCATCCGGGCTACCCAGTGATCATCAACTCCGACTATCTCAAGAGGGGTGTGCGCTCATCAGGAAAGTGTCCCGTGAATGAGGATCGCTTTCGTCAAAGCTGGGCGCTGTCGCCCGAGTGCTGGCCTGCGGCGCTGGTATGAGAAACAGGTCTGGATGATCCAGCTTGACCTGGGCGGGAATGCCCCGAACGGTCCAATTCTGGACGCGCTGGACAGTGAAGCCCAACTTATGAGCAAGCTTGGCTGGACCGCCAAGCTTTTCGATGAGTTCTTTGTCGTTCTTCATGTGCCAGCCAAGAGTGTGTTGGTCTAGCCACCATTAAACACCATGTTTAATCCGCTCGTCAACATGGTGTTTAACACATTTTGTTTAGTACCCCTGATAATTGCGCAATGCATGAGCAAATGGAAAGGCTGTACCGCGCAGCCAAAGAACTCCGGGACATCGAGGGCCAAACCGAGGTCGCGCTTGCGCTCGGCCAGTCGCCCCAAACAGTGAATAACTGGGAGAGCCGAGGCGTATCGAAGTTGGGTGCTTTGAAGGCGCAAACTGTGCTGGGATGCTCAGCCACCTGGATCCTGACCGGTCAGGGCACGATGCAAGTAGGTCAGTCTGGCGACGAGCCCTCGGCCCCTTCCGAGCGTCGCCTGGGCCTCGGCGTAGCTCGCGTTCAGGTTGCCGTTGATCCAGCGACCGTCCCCATCAGATTTGTCCAGCTGCGACTGCGTGCTGGTGCAACAGGGTTCGTCACCGAGCTTGAGCCCGATGACGGCGGAATTTATGAGGTCCCTGTGCAAGTCATTCAAGAGCTCGGGATCGAACCGCAGTGGCTACTCGCAATGCGCGTCAAAGGCGACAGCATGCAGCCAATGATGTTCGACAAAGAAATCGTCCTTGTCAGCCGAAAGCATGTGGACCCGATCGACGGCTTGGTTTATGCCTTCACCTTCGACGGAGAAGCCCTGATCAAGCAGCTAATCCAAAAAGGTAAGGACTGGTACCTGCATTCGTTCAATCACAAGTGGCCCGACATTAACACGCGTAGTGGCCAGTGCGACATCGTAGGTGAAGTGGTGTATCAACCAGGTCGATCGATCCGTAAATACCTGTAGCCGTGCGCGTCGATACTGCTGTCGTAACGATCCTCGGCGTACGGATTGTCTTGGTGTTCCCTCACCCCAGCTACGTTTACCCAGGCGTCGGCGATCTGCTCATCAAGCGCCTTGAGCCTCATTTCCCGACGACTCCGATCATGCTGGTGCACTTAGAATATGGCGAAGAACGTGCCTATGCGACCTTTCAAACAGCACCTTTCCTCACGGCACTCGATATCGACCAAATCTTCCTCAGAGAAGTGGACTTAGACGTCCTACCTGTCGAGGAAATCGAACTACCCTTCTGACCTCACCGCGCCAATGCCCCGCTTAGTCGGGGCTTTTTTTCGTCCCTCGCCTGTGGCTTTTTAAACACAACGTGTTGTTTCGACCAAGGACTAAACACCATGTTTGACTGAATTCTAAACATGGTGTTTAATATCATCGATTCTTTGGAACATCAACCACCGAGGACAACATGACTCCGTTCCGCATCACTGTGGCCACCCAAGCCCGCCGCGTAAGTTACGTCGCACTCTCAACATGCAGTTGCCAAGCAGCGATCGATGCCGTCGACTTGCTCACCTTGGGCGCCGACCCGTGCGCTATCACCGTGGTGCGCGCATGAGCGCCGTTCGCGAAATCCCGCGCGTGAAGACAGCGACGCCACGAATTGGCACTGGTCCGCTACACCAAGCACTAGCCACATCGGAGAAGGCTGCGGCCCTCCGCTCGTTCTGCCAAGCCACCGGCACTCGTCCGGATGAAGTGTCATCGGATGGAACCAGCCTCGATGTCCTCCGCGTGTTCGACGCGATGCGCACCCGCGGCTACGAGGTATCTAAACCGCAGCGCCCACAGCATCAGCCCAAAAAAGGCTTCACCACGTGGTGGGTCCATGTGCGGAAAGCCAACGTCGAATTTGCACTCGGCTTTTACACCGCCAACCAGCCCTAATCCAACCGCATTCCTGCAGGAGCAACCATGACTACTACACCTTCCCGCGCCATGTCCGTCGACGCGATTGCCGAAAGCACCTTGAGCAATGGCGGTGAATATGGCGAGTACGAACTCGGCAAAATCCGCAAGTCGCCTGACAACCGTAAGCGCTTTAACCAAGATGCGCTGAATGAGCTTGCTGCCAGCATCAAAGCAATGGGCGTCGCGCAGCCGATTCTGATTCGCCCCGTTATGCCAACGCCGGAACAACCCGAAGAGTTCGAGATCGTCGCCGGCGAGCGCCGGTACCGGGCTTCTACCATCGCAGGCATGAGCACAATCCCGGCCGTATGCCGCCAGCTGAACGACCTGGACGCGGCGAAGATCCGTATCTTGGAGAACCTGCAGCGCGAAGATCCACATCCGATCGAGGAGGCCGAGGGCTACCAGCTGCTCATGCTGCAGCACGGCTACAACGCGGACCAGCTGGCCGACGAGGTCAAGAAGAGCCGCGCGTATATCTATGGGCGCCTCAAGTTGTGCGCCCTCACCCCCGAAGTTCGCGAGCAATTCCTTGACGACAAAATCTCAGCATCGACGGCGTTACTGATTGCCCGCATTCCAGTGCCATCCCTGCAGGTCAAAGCCTTGGGCGAGATTCTCAATCCCCCCGCTTGGCAGGGCAGCGAGCCGCTCTCTTATCGCAAAGCCGTAGAGCACATCCAGTCTCGCTATATGCTCGACTTGTCAGCGGCTATCTTTAAACTCAACGACGGCAAGCTCCTGGCGGCGGTCGGCAGCTGCGTGAAGTGCCCGAAGCGTACCGGCAATCAGCCGGAGATTTTCGCTGGGCTAAGTGCAGACGTCTGCACAGATCCGGACTGCTTTGCCGAGAAGAAGGCTGCGCACCACACGGCCGCGATCACCCAGGCAAACAAGAAGGGTATCCCTGTCTACGAAGGCGACGAAGCCAAGACTATTCGGGATAAGCGATGGGATAAGGACTCCGACCTGGTAACGGCAGATCTGCACATAACCCGCTTCGAACGAAACGCCCCATCCACAAAGAACGAAGGCTATGTCAAAGACTACTTGAACGCCGAGGCTCTGGAACTCGTCGGTGTCGCCGCGTATTTGCGGGACCCGAATGGGGAAGCCACACCGTACTATCGCCGCAGTGACATCCAGATCGCGCTTGAGAACGTTGGCGCATGCGAGACGGAAGACGCGCGCGAAGCCCGTCTTGAGGAGATCAAAGCCGACCCCAGCAAAGCACCTCCAAAAACCGCCCATCAGATCAAGTGGGAAAAGGAGCAGGAGGAGCGCGAGGCCGCTGAGGCAGTCGCCGAAAAAGAGAGCGCCTACCGCTTGACCGTGTACAAGAAGCTGCGCCAGCAAGCCAGCTTGACTGGGTTAAGCCTGCCTTCGTTGCGCGAATATGTTAAGGCGGTGCTCGACCAGTTCCATTTGACAGAGAGCGTGCAGGAACTCTACGAAGTTGATCTGCGCACCGACGGGACGAACTTTATCGACACGGCTGATACCGGCACATTGCAGTTGCTTCTGCTCGACATCATGCTCGGAGAGACACTCGAGGCGAGCTGGTATGACATCAAGTCCGGCAATGCCGATGAAGACGGCTTTCAAGCCATCGTTTCGATGGCTCGCCACGAAGGAATCGACGTCGCAGCAGTGCGTGCTGAGATCTTCCCTCCGAAGCCCGAAGCTGCACCATTGGCAGATCGGGGCGGCGCTGATATCGGCTCGGTCGCCGTCCGCTACCGCCACCCGAGCACTCCCTCGCAGACCTGGACCGGTCGCGGGCGGCAGCCACTGTGGGTCAGCGAGTGGATTAAAAGCGGCAACTCGCTGAGTGATCTGGAGGTTACCTTGGCGTCGGCAGAAACCGACCAGGTAAATGAATCAGCCCCTGCTGAGACCCCACAGACTCCGATCGTCGAGCCGGAGGTGGCCGAAGCTCCTAATGATGCGCCGGCAGCGGAAACCCCGATAGCAGATACGGCGTCTGCAGACGTCGCGGCGATCACGCCAGAGATCGCATCATCGGCACCAAAAGGATCGAAGAGAAAACCTGCGCCGGCAGCTAAGAGGACCAAGTTGGCGCCGCCGAAGGTTTCGGACACTGAATCTTCGCCTTCTCCAACTGCAGCACCTGAGCCAGGCCCATGGCCATTCCCGAAGTCCTCGACCATTGAGCAGAAGCCGGCGAAGACCAGTCGCAAGAAGACTCCTGCAGCCGAGGTCTCAGCATGACCCATCTCAGCGATGAAACCGCAACCGTAGTGTCGCTCGCGCTGATCGATCGGCGCCGTGAGCTACAGCAGCAAGAAGCCTACTGGCGAGACCTTGCAGACGCCAGGGCGGAAGCCCTGACCCGTCAAAACCTCAACAAGGTGGAGGCCGCAATCATCGAGCTGGACCGACGCGGGATTCCTTGGCTGCACATGCACCCTGACTGCTGCGACTTGTTCGGCAATGCGAAGATCCCGGCGCCTGCAGGAGCTGCAGCATGACCTGGACGATAACCCGGTCAGCCAGCAAATGCGTGCGCTGCGGCCAGCCTCAAGGGGCTAAACATCTACCGGAATGCCCTCTCAACCGATTTACAATCAGGAATACGAACTGTGAAACCGCTCTACCTTGAACTTGAGGCAGTAGCCAGCGTAGTCGCTTTAGCTACAACCACCGTTCAGCGTCTAGTGCGTGAAGGGCACTTCCCCAAGCCACGTCAGCTGTCCGGCAGGAGGGTTGGCTGGCTTGTTCGCGAAATTGAGGAATGGGCGGAAGCCCGTCCGATATCAGTTTTGCCGCCGCCGTCGAACACAGCCAGACGCGGGAATTAGGCCATCGCTTTGCACATGGACCTACGGAAAGACCGTAGAGTCCTTCTCTATGGTTAGGGCTCCAGCGACATTGATAGCTCGTGCGTGCTCTCTGTGGCCCAAGCGTAAGTTCCAATAGATGCCGTCGTGCATGTTCGGATCCGGCTGGATATGCGAAAGGTACAGCATCATTACCACCTGATCTGTCCGGACTCCCCTTGTGGCCCGGTGCTGAAGCATCTTCTGAAATTCCTTGCGACCTCGAGCAGATTTATTCGTCTCAACATCCTCGGGGAACATGATCGCTCGATCAAGAAGTTCTATGAAGAGCACATGGCAGAAGTTAAACCAGTTTTCGAAGATATCGAAAACCGCGGTATCAATACCATTCGCTTTAGAAAGTTGGATCAGCTCGGCATGCAGTGCCCCTACACTCAGCGCGCGGGATACTTCTTCGACCATCGAACCATCGTGGCCGCAGAGGTGGCTAACCACAACTGCATCTGCGGCTTGCAAAACCGCGTAGCCTCCCGAATTTTTATCTAGTCCGGAATGCACAATCCAGTCGCAGTACAGCTTTAAGGTGGGATAGGTGCGAGCTAAATCTCCTTTCTCAAGGATTAATCTAGCCAGCCGCAAGATTTCGATGAACTCTGAATGGCGAACACTACCCTCCTTTTTCAGTGACTCAACATGACGTGCAAGCCTTGCCGCCGGATCGTAATTCATAAATTTCCCTACTTCCCTAGCTGCTCAAGTCGATCGGCCAGTTTAACAAGCCACTCTCTTCGCTCTCTATCATAGCGATGACGATTGTACACATTAGATCCCGTGTCAGGCGGGAGGTGGCCGATCAGCACTTCGCCGACTGGATCGGGGCACCCCATCGCGGCTAACAACGTTCGACACGATCGACGCAAGTCATGTGGCCCCCAACGTGTTACTGGTAGGCGTGGTCGCTGCTGGTCAGGACGCGTTTCCGAATAAGGCATGTGCGTCCACACTGCCACGCCAAGCGCTTTCTGCTCCACGTGGCCACTCCTCCCTCGCGACGGGAATAGATAGCCTTGGTCGGCCACGCCCAAGCGCCGACGCACAATCGCTTCTGCACGCCCGACCAGCGGCACACGGTGATCCTCTGCGCGTTCCCGCTGTCGGTTCTTTGTCTCCGCCTTCGGGATCGTCCACCATAGCCCATCCTTTTCCTCAGTGATGTCCTTGGCATGCATCGACGTAATCTCCGCCCCACGCAGCAGCGTCCAGAGATATAGCGTGAGCGCATCATCAACCGTACGGGAAAAGTTGGGCAGCCAGCGAATGAGCTGCCCTAACTCCCCATCACTCAGGACACGTTTGGCAGTCCCGATGCGCTCCCCCTGAAGGATGCGTCCCCGACTGCGCAGCTTCCCTCGCATGAGCAGGCGCCACCAGTTCGGCACGTTCTCATCAAGGCGGCCCGCATCGAGCGCATGATCCCAGGCCGCACCTAACTCCCTGCGAAGGTTAGAAGCCAACACCGGAGTGTCGATCATTCCCTGCAGCAGATCGAACGCCTGCGCGCGTGTCAGCTTCGACGGGTCCAGATCGGCCAGCTCCCCCAGGTGGACATTGAACAATCGGCGAACCTCTTTCGCGCCCTTCTCCTGCCGCCGCGGGTCGACGTGCTCATCTAAGTACTGGTCGCAGATTCGCCGTATGGTGACCTTCTTCGATGCCGCTTCACGTTGCGCTTCGCGCTCGGCCTGCTCAGCTTGGCGTGCAGCACGCCGCTGATCAGAGGGATCTTCACCGCTAGAGCGTATGTCTCGTAGTTTTTCCCATGCGACCACTGCGGAGTGGTACGACATCGCTGGCCAAGTACCGATTTTCACTTGGCGCATCCGACTATCAACTGGGCTCTTGTAGCGGTAAGTCCACGATCGCGTTGATGCGGTGGCCTCTAATCGGAGTCCAGGACAGTCGGAAATGGTAAAGTGTTGGCCGGGCTGGAGGAGCTTGGCGGCCTTGGCATCGAATTGCATCTTCTCTCTTGGCGTAGTTTTGGCGTAGCTTTTTAGGGCATTTGCCACATGCCGAGAATTGTAGCGTAACGCACCGGCGAGCGGACCATAAAAGTTACGCTAAATCATGGAGTGCTGCGGTACGTTATGGAGTGTCGAGACCAAAGCCGAGCTGCCAGGCGCGCGCCTAGATATCCTTATAGAACATGGACTTAGCAGAACAAATGCCGCTAGATCAACGAGTTGCAGAACACGGCAATAACAAACACACCCCAATGATGCAGCAGTACCTGCGCATCAAGGCCGACTACCCGACCATGCTGGTGTTCTACCGCATGGGCGATTTCTACGAACTGTTTTTCGAGGATGCCGAAAAGGCGTCCCGCGTGCTCGGCATCACCCTGACCGCGCGCGGCGCCTCGGGCGGCAATCCGATCAAGATGGCGGGCGTGCCCTTCCACTCGCTGGACGGTTACCTGGCCAAGCTGGTCAAGTTGGGCGAATCCTGCGCGATCTGCGAGCAGATCGGCGACCCGGCCCTGAGCAAGGGCCCGGTGGAGCGCAAGGTGGTGCGCGTGGTCACGCCCGGCACCCTGACCGATTCCGACCTGCTGCCCGAAAAGGCCGAACGTCCGCTGCTGGCCCTCTACCTGTTCAAGGAGCGCAAGACCGTCACCGCCGGCCTGGCCTGGCTGTCGCTGGCCAGCGGCGCGCTGCGCCTGATGGAATTCTCCGGCGAGCAGCGTACCGTCGAGCAGCGCCTGGCGCATGAGCTGGAGCGCATCGCGCCGGCCGAGATCCTGCGCGCCGACGGCGCCGAACTGTTCGACGAGGCGCCGGGCGTGCCGCAGTTTACCCATACTCAGCGCGTGCCGGAGTGGCACTTCGACGTGGTCAAGGGCCACCAAGCCCTGCTCGAGCAGCTGGGCGTCGCCACCCTCACCGGCTTCGGCGCGGACGGCCTGGGCGCCGCCTTCGGCGCGGCCGGCGCGCTGCTGCGCTATGCGCTGTCGACCCAGGGCCGCGGCCTGCAGCACGTGCGCAGCCTCACCTGCGAACAGGAAAATGAATATATCGGCCTGGACGCCGCAACCCGCCGCAACCTGGAGCTGACCGAGACCATCCGCGGCCAGGAGTCGCCGACCCTGTTCTCGCTGCTCGACGGCTGCCGCACCGCGATGGGCTCGCGCCTGCTGCGCCACTGGCTGCACCATGCACGCCGCGACCAGAACGTCGCCCGTGCGCGCCACCAGTCGCTCGAGGCCCTGCTCCAGGCGGATGCCTGCGGCGGCTTGTCCGCCACCCTGGCCCAGGTGCCGGACATCGAACGCATCACCACGCGCATCGCGCTGCTGTCGGCGCGCCCGCGCGACCTGGCCAGCCTGCGCGACGGCCTGCAGCAGCTGCCGGCCTTGCGCCAGCAGGTGGCGCGCTGCTTCATCCCCGGCGACTCCTGCCTGCTGCGCGAAATCCACGACGACCTCGCCACGCCCGAGGCCTGCCTCGACCTGGTGATGCGCGCGATCATGGAAGAACCCGCGGCGATGGTGCGCGACGGCGGCGTGTTCGCACGCGGCTTCGACGCCGAGCTGGACGAGCTGCGCGCCCTTTCCGAAAACGCCGGCCAGTTCCTGGTCGACCTCGAGACCCGCGAACGCGCCCGCACCGGCATCGCCAACCTGCGCGTCGAGTACAACAAGGTGCATGGCTTCTACATCGAGGTCACCAACGGCCAGGCCGACAAGGTGCCGGACGACTACCGCCGCCGCCAGACCCTGAAGAACTGCGAACGCTACATCACCCCGGAACTCAAGGCCTTCGAGGACAAGGCCTTGTCGGCCCAGGACCGCGCGCTGGCGCGCGAGAAGCTGCTGTACGACCAGCTTCTGAACGACCTGGCCCCGCACATCGGCTGCCTGCAGACCATCGCGCGCGGCCTGGCCCAGATCGACACGCTGGTGGCCCTGGCCAGCCACGCGCTGCGCAACAACTGGTGCGCGCCGCAGCTGGTGAGCGAGCCTTGCCTGAGCATCGTGGAAGGCCGCCACCCGGTGGTGGAGAACCAGATCGAGCGCTTCATCGCCAACGACTGCCGCCTGTCGAACGACCGCCGCCTGCTGCTGATCACCGGCCCGAACATGGGCGGTAAATCGACCTTCATGCGCCAGGTGGCCCTGATCACCCTGCTCGCCTACGTCGGCAGCTACGTGCCGGCGACCAGTGCGGCCATTGGCCCGATCGACCGCATCTTCACCCGCATCGGCGCCAGCGACGACCTGGCCAACGGCCGCTCCACCTTCATGGTGGAGATGACCGAATCGGCCGCCATCCTCAACGGCGCCACCGAGCATTCGCTGGTGCTGATGGACGAAGTCGGCCGCGGCACCTCGACCTTCGACGGCCTGGCCCTGGCCTGGGCCATCGCCCGCCACCTGATCGAATCGAGCCGCAGCTTTACCCTGTTCGCGACCCACTACTTCGAGCTGACCCAGCTGCCCGAGACCCACCCGAGCGCGGTCAACGTGCACCTGTCGGCGGTGGAGCACAAGGACAGCATCGTGTTCCTGCACGCGGTGCAGGAAGGCCCGGCCTCGCAAAGCTACGGATTGCAGGTGGCCCAGCTGGCGGGCGTGCCGCCCGCCGTGATCAAGGCCGCGCGCAAGCACCTGGCGCGCCTCGAGGCGCAGGCGCTGGACACCACGCCCCAGCTCGACCTGTTCGCGGCGCCAAGCGAAGAGCTTGATGAAGCGGCGCCGTCCGCACATGAAGCCCCGCTCGACGACGGCCTGCGCGATGCGCTGGCCGCCATCGATCCGGATGCGCTGACCCCGCGCGAAGCGCTCGAACGCCTCTACGAGCTCAAGCGCCTCGCCGCCTGATGCCGATACCGCGCCCGTCCGTCCTTCTCTCTTCCGTGCTCGCCGCGCTGCTGCTCGCAGCGCCGGCGGCCGCGCGCGACAAGAAAGACCCGAAGGACGAGACGGCGCACGAATTCGCCTTCGTCGGCAACAGCGCGGCCAAGCTGGCCGGGGACGAGGGCGAAGACCGCCTCAAGCGGGCACTGAAGGAGACCTCGGAGAAGTCGCTGGACTTCGTGGTCCTCACCGGCATCAAGGGCGACAAGGAAAGCTGCGGCGACCGCCTGTATCAAAAGCGGCGCGACCTGGTCGACGGCGCGCGGCGTCCAGTGATCGTCTCACTGGCCGGCAGCGACTGGACCGGCTGCCGCAACTCGGCTGGGCGCACCAATGCGATCGAACGCCTGAACCGGCTACGCGAACTGCTCTACGGCGAGCCTACCTCGCTGGGCGAGGACAAGCTGCCCGTTTCGCGCCTGTCCACCAGCCCGCGTTTTCGCAGCTATGCGGAGAACGCGCACTGGCAGGTCGGCAAGGTGGTGTACGCCACCATCAACCTCCCCGCCGGCAACAACCACTTCCTGCCGGCGGCGGGCCGCAACAGCGAATACGAAGACCGCATGGTGGCCAACCGCTTCTGGCTGAACCGCCTGTTCGCCATCGCGCGCAACGACAAGGCGGAGGCGCTGGTGCTGTTCGCCGAGGGCGACGCCAGGCCGCTGCTGCAGGAAGAAGCCAAGGGCTTGCGCGGCCTGCTGCGCCGCGAGCCGGCGGTGCAGGACGGGTTCGCCGAGACGCGGCGCCAGATCCAGGCGCGGGCGGGCAAGTTCAAGGGCAAGGTGCTGCTGGTCGACAGCGGCGCGCTCAAGGGCAAGCAGCCGGTGATCGAATGGCGGGGGAATCTGGGGCAGCTTTCGGTCGGGGAGAAGGCTGTGGAGGTGGAGGTGTCGTCGAAGGACGGCGCGGTGTTCAGTGTGGGTGACGCGAAGCGGTAGTCGTTGAGGCTCGCGGCTGCTCAAGCAAACTTGGGTCCCCGCCTTCGCGGGGATGACGTTTGCAGGGCGCGGCCCCAAGCTTACGTTTGCTTTTCGCCACCTACCCCAAAACCGTCATCCCCGCACAGGCGGGGACCCAAGTTCGTACCTAGCAGTTAGCGCGAATCGCAGCCGTCCCTCTGAACGGGACAAGCCACGACGCACCCAAGCATCACTGCAGCGGCTGGCTGCGGAAGTGATCGCCCTCTTCGCTGTCTTCCATTTCTTCATGGCCGTGATGATGGCCATGCGGGCCATGCACGTGGCCGTGCTGCACTTCTTCCGCGGTCGCCGCGCGCACGTCGACCACCGACAGGTCGAAACGCAAGGCCATGCCGGCCAGCGGGTGGTTGCCGTCCAGGACGACCTTGTCCTCGGCGATCTCGGTCACGGTGAAGATGGTCGGTTCTTCGTCGGCGCCTTCGGCCATGCCTTCGAACTGCATGCCGACTTCGATCGGCTCCGGCAGGCGGTTGCGCTCTTCGACTTTCACCAGCGCGGGATCATAGTCGCCAAATGCGTCTTCCGGTTCCACCTGGATCGTGGACGAATAGCCCGCTTCCTTGCCGTCGAGCTCTTCTTCGATCTTCGGCAGGGTATTTTCATAGCCGCCGTGCAGGTAGACCATCGGCTGCGAACCTTCTTCGATCAGGTTGTTTTGCGCGTCCGACAGTTTGTAGTTCACCGTCACGACCGTATCCTTGGCAATCTTCATCGCACATCCTTTCGTTGTAAGGTGCGGATTATACCCCTGGACGCGGATACCGCCCCGCTCCGATGGTTATAATGGCGCATGAAAAAATTACAGCTTCTTGGGGATATTACTCCCGCTCAGTTCTTGCGCGATTACTGGCACAAGAAACCCCTCCTGATCCGCCAGGCCATTCCTGGTTTCAAGCCTTTGCTCAAGTTCGACAGGCTGGCCGAACTGGCCCGCCTGAACCATGTCGAGTCGCGCCTGGTCACCCAGCGCGGCGGCCAGTGGGACATGCAGCACGGTCCGCTGGCCGAGCTGCCGGACCGCGGCGAAGCCGGCTGGACCATGCTGGTCCAGGGCGCCAATCTCTACGACGAGCGCGCCGACGAACTGCTGCGCCAGTTCCGCTTCGTGCCGGATGCGCGCCTGGACGACCTGATGATCAGCTACGCCAGCGACGGCGGCGGCGTCGGTCCCCACTTCGACTCCTATGACGTGTTCCTGCTCCAGGCCCAGGGCAAGCGCCGCTGGCGCATCGGCGCCCAGCAAGACCTGAGCCTGGTCGAAGGCCTGCCGCTCAAGATCCTCGCGAACTTCGAACCGGAAGAAGAATTCGTGCTGGAGCCGGGCGACATGCTCTACCTGCCGCCGCACTACGCCCATGACGGCGTGGCCGAGGGCGAATGCATGACCTATTCGATCGGTTTCCGCTCGCCGTCGTTCCAGGAACTGGGCGAAGCCTTCCTGCAGTTCATGGCAGACTCGATCGACCTGCCCGGCCGCTATGCCGACCCCGGGCTGCAGCCGGCCAAGAACCCGGCCGAGATCCCGCGCGAGATGCTGTCCAGCATCACCGAGGAACTCAACAAGGTGCGCTGGGACGAGGAAGACGTGACCATCTTCCTGGGCGAGCACATGTCCGAGCCCAAGCACAACGTGTTCTTCACCGGCCCGGCCAAGCCGCTGGTCGTGGGCCGCTTCATGGAAGCGGCGGCCAAGCGGGGCGTGAAACTCTCGAGCAAGACCCTGATGCTCTACCGTGGCAAGCACGTCTTCATCAACGGCGAGTCCTTCGCCGTCGGCCGCGCCGACAAGGCGGTGCTGGACGTGCTGGCCAACGAGCGCCGCCTGAGCGGCGCGCAGGTCGAAGGCGCCACCGACGACGTGCTGGACGCCCTGTACACCTGGTACCAGGACGGCTGGCTCGAACTCGGCTAAGCAGCCAGACGAGGAAGACCATGGACGAAGCGCTCACTGTCCGTTTCGACACCCGCCGCGAGTGCGAGGCGCAGTTCCGCGCCTGCCTGGCGGCGTCGAGCACGCTGCTGGAGCTGTTCGATCCGGATTTCGACGTTTTTCCCCTGGGCGCGCCGGACGTGGACGCCGCCCTGCGCGCCTTCCTGGCGGACGGCGGCCGGCTGCGCCTGGCGCTGCACGATCCTTCCCGCATCGAGCGCCACTATCCGCGCTTCCTGCGCCTGCTGCGCGACTACGGCCACCTGTGCGAATGCCGCCAGACCCGGCGCGGCCTGCGCACGCTGACGGATTCCTTCTGTATCGGGGACGGCAGGCACGTGGTGCGGCGCTTCCATAGCGACCACCTGCGCGGTGAAGCGGTCTTCCATTCGGAGGAGGCCTGCGATGTGCCGGAGCACCGGTTCGCGGCGATTTGGGAGGAATCCCAGGTTGTGCTGCAGCCGACGACGACCGGTCTGTAGATCAGAAAATTGCTTAAAAAACAGCGATTTCGGCTGCGGTTGCATCTTGTAACAATATGAAGCTTAACTCTTCATAAAATACTTTCACTGCAGCATGAGTTCGCTATTGCGATTCAGTAAATTTGGCTATAATATCAGGTCAGGAAGGTTCCGTTGCCTATATGGCAGTATTGCTATTTTTGAAGCACGAGAATTCCGCCGAGCAATAATTACCGGTAATTATTATTCGCAACAAGCAGTACTACTTTTAGAAATTAAGGAAAATCATGAAAAAATCCCTGCTGATCGTTTCCCTGATGGCTGTTGCTCTGGCTGCTTGCAGCAAGAAAGAAGAAGCACCTGCAACCCCAGCAACCACCGAAGCTCCTGTCGCTGCTCCGGCTGACACCGCTGCTGCTCCGGCCGCTCCGGTTGCTGACGCTACCGTTGCTCCGGCTGCTGACGCTGCCGCTGCTGCTTCGCAAGCTGCTTCGGCCGCTGCTGACTCGGCTGCTGCCGCTTCGGCTGCTGCTTCGACCGCTGCTGAAGCCGCCAAGCAGTAATCAGAATTTTTCTGATTCAGGAACCGGCCTGCGGGCCGGTTTTTTTTCGTCTGTACCTTGTGTGACTCTTCGCTGGCCGTTGAACTTGGATCCCGGCCTTCGCCGGGATGACGGCTCAACGACCAGTGGCAAGCCCATGCACGTCGTTCCGGCGAAGGCCGGAACCCAGGTTCACGGGTACCGCCAAAGCATAAAAAAACCGGCCCATCAGGCCGGTTTTTCATTCGATGACGAAGCCGATTACTTCAGCTCGTCATTCAGCAGCTTCAGGATCCTGGCCGCCGTCGGCGACGTATCCGGCTTGCCGTCATTGCTCTGCACCGTCACTTCGCTCACGCTGGCGCCCTGCGCGGCCTTGACCAGCACGCGGTAGCGCTGCGCTTCCTTGGCCTTCTCGTCGTCGCCGAAGGTGAACAGGCGCTTGAAGAAGCCTTCCTTGCTGGTCGCTTCCGGATCGACGTAGCGCACGAAGTAGATGCCCTGCACGCGGTCGCGGTCTTCGACGGTGAAGCCGACGCGGTCCAGCGCCAGGCCGACACGGCGCCATGCGCGGTCGAAGCCCTCGTCCACTTCCACCTTGTCGCCCACCAGCTTGGCGTGCTGCGGCTGCAGCGGCGCGTTGGCGACGGTCGTCTCGGCGGTCTTGACGTCCTTGGTGCCGGTCAGGTGGGCCACCATGCGGCCCAGGAACTGCGATTCCAGGCCCGGGTCGTTCGGACGCACGGTCCAGACCGTGGTTTCCTTCTGGGCGCCGGTCAGCACTTCCTCGGCGCCGCGGTGGCTCACGTAGATCTCGGTCGAGCCGTCCGGCAGGCGCTCCAGGCGGGTGCGGAACTTGTCGCGCTCGCCGGTCGAATAGGCGCGGTCGAACACCTTGCCGATGGCATTGCGCAGGAAGTCCTGCGGGATCTTCGAACGGTTCTCGACCCAGTTGGTTTCCATGGTGCCGGTCGTGGCCGACTCGGACTCGATGGCGAAGCCGTTGTCTTCCCAGAACTGGCGCAGTTGCGGCCACAGCTGTTCCGGGGTCTGCTTGACCACCAGCCAGCGCTGGTCGCCGGCGCGCTCGATGCGCACGGCGTCGCTCGAGACCGGGCCGACGGCTTCGGTCGAGCCGGCCACCGGGGCCGCCATCTGCTGGCCGCGCGACTGCTGGAAGCCGGAGGCGGTGGCGACGCCTTTGGCGTCCGGAACGGCGTAGCGGTTGTCACGCTGCAGCTGGGTCAGGTCCGGCGGCACTTCGAGCGCCGCGGCCTTCTTGGCACCCCGGTAATCCACCTTGTCCGATTCGAACACGGTGGTGCAGGCTGCCAGGCTGAGTGCGAGCGCGGTGAGCGTCAGCGCGCGGCCGGCGGCGGGAGCGGAAACCAGGGTCGTTTTCTTGCGAATAGTCATGTCGTTCGATGTCAGATACTAGGAACCCGAATCCTTGCGGATTCAGGACTGTGGATGGACGCCTGCGGCCACCAGGGCGGCGCGCACGGTCTCGTGGTATTGCGCGGACAGCGGCGCGAGCGGCAGGCGCAGGCCGGCCGGCATCTTGCCCATCTCGGCCAGCGCCCACTTCACCGGCACCGGGTTCGGTTCGATGAACAGCTTGCCGTGCAGGTCCAGCACGCGGTTGTTGATCTCGATGGCGCGCGCGATATCGCCGGCCATGGCGGCCTTGCACAGTTCGTGCATGGCGCGCGGGGCGACGTTGGCGGTCACCGAGATGTTGCCGGCGCCGCCGCAGAACAGCAGGGCCATGGCGGTGGCGTCGTCGCCGGAATAGACGCCGAAGGATTTGTCGACCATGCGCAGCAGTTCGATGCCGCGGCCGATGTTGCCGGTGGCGTCCTTGACGCCGACGATATTGTCCACCTGCGCCAGGCGCGCGATGGTCTCGTTGGCCATGTCGGCCACGGTGCGGCCCGGCACGTTGTACAGGATGATCGGGAGGTCGACGGCTTCCGCGATGGTGCGGAAGTGGCGGTACATGCCCTCTTGCGTCGGACGGTTATAGTAGGGCACGACCTGCAGCGAGGCGTCGGCGCCCACTTCCTTGGCGTGGCGCGTCAGCGCGATCGCTTCGACGGTCGAATTGCCGCCGGTGCCGGCGATGACCGGGATGCGGCCGGCGACGTGGTCGACCGCCAGCTTCACCAGTTCGCAGTGCTCTTCCGGAGAAACGGTCGCCGATTCGCCCGTCGTGCCGACGATGACGATGGCGTCGGTGCCTTCCGCGATGTGCCAGTCGAGCAGTTTGCGCAGGGAGTCGCGGTCAAGACTGCCGTCTTCGAACATCGGGGTGACGATTGCTACGATGCTGCCCTTAATCATAATCTTTGGACCGTGCGGGTAAATAAAAGTCTGATTGTAGCGGATCGCCCGCCGTCATGGTTCATTCCTGACCACAATATGGTCGAGCCTCGCCTCGGATTTCCCGAATGCCCGGCCCGCCGCGCACAGGCGCTGCACCTGGGCGGGATGCGGCGTCTCGACGTGGCCGTCCTCATAGGCCAGCACCTGCAGGCCGCCATCCGCCGCCAGCGCCAGCAGCTCTCCGGGCGCCAGCAGGAAATCCGGGTTCGAAGGCTTGCCGTAGACCTGGTTCCCCTGCGCGAAGGTTTCGTAGATCAGGATACCGTCCGGGCGCAGGCTCGCGGCGAGCTGCGCGAACAAGGGGCGGTACAGGTAATTGGTGACCACGATGGCGGCGAAGCGCCCCGCCTCGAAGGGCCAGGGCGAACCGTCCTCGAGGTCATACGCCATGGTCGTGACCCCGGGGCCGGCCGCCGCGGCCAGCGCCTCGGGCTTGCGGTCCAGCGCCAGCACCGGATGGCCGAGCGCCGCCAGCAGGCGGGTGTGGCGCCCCGTGCCGCAGGCCAGGTCCAGCACGTCGCCCTCGGGAACGATGGGCGCGAAGCGCGCCACCCATGGCGAAGCCGCCAGGTTCATCATGTTGATTGGCGAGTTCGTGTTCATGTATAGGCGATCCCCATCGCTTCGCGCACGTCGCGCATCGTTTCCTGGGCCAGGCGGCGCGCCTTGTCGCAGCCGTCGGCCACGATCGCGCGCACCAAAGTAGGATCGTCCAGGTAAGGCTGGGCGCGTTCGTGCATCGGTTCCTGTTCCGCCAGCACGCCGTCGATGACGGGCTGCTTGCACTCGATGCAGCCGATGCCGGCGCTGGTGCAGCCCTTCACCACCCAGTCGCGGGTGGCGCTGTCCGAATACACCTCGTGCAGCTGCCACACCGGGCAGCGGGCCGGATCTCCGGCATCCGTGCGGCGCACGCGCGCCGGGTCGGTCGGCATGGTGCGGATCTTCCTGACCACGCTGTCGCGCTCCTCGCGCAGCGCGATCGCGTTGCCGTAGCTCTTGGACATCTTGCGGCCGTCCAGCCCCGGCAGCCGCGAGGACTGCGTCAGCAGGGCCTGCGGCTCGGCCAGGATGATGCGGCGGCTGCCTTCGAGGTAGCCGAACAGGCGCTCGCGGTCGATATGCGACAGGCTGCCCGCATCGTCCAGCATGGCGCGCGCCTGCGCGAGGGCGTCGACCTCCCCTTCCTGGTGGTAGGCGGTGCGCAGTTCCAGGTACAGCCTGGCGCGCTTGCTGCCCAGCTTCCTGACGGCCGCAATGGCCTTCTCTTCGAAGCCCTTTTCCTTGCCGTAGATGTGATTGAAGCGGCGCGCGAGCTCGCGCATCATCTCGACGTGCGGCAGCTGGTCCTCGCCCACCGGCACGGTGCTGGCGCGGTAGATCAGGACGTCGGCCGCCTGCAGCAGCGGGTAGCCGAGGAAGCCGTAGGTGGCCAGATCCTTGTGCGCCAGGTTGTCGATCTGGTCCTTGTAAGAAGGAACCCGCTCGAGCCAGCCGAGCGGCGTGGCCATCGACAGCAGCAGGTGCAGTTCGGCGTGCTCGGGCACTTTGGACTGGATGAAGATGGTCGCCTGCGACGGGTCGATGCCGGCGGCGAGCCAGTCGACCACCATGTCCCAGGTGCTGCGCTCGACGATGCCGGGATCGTCGTAGTGCGTGGTCAGCGCGTGCCAGTCGGCGACGAAGAACAGGCAGGGATGCTCCGCCTGCACCCGGATCCAGTTCTTCAGTGCCCCGTGGTAGTGCCCCAGGTGCAGCGCGCCGGTCGGGCGCATGCCGGAGACGACGCGGTCGGGGTACATGGCTTAGCCGAGGAACATGGTCAGCGGCGTGACCAGCAGCCGGATCACGAAATTGGCGATGGCCATCAGCGGCCCCACCCAGTAGGCCAGGGCCCCGAAATACAGCAGCCCGAGCACGATGAAGAAGCCATACGGCTCGATGCGTGCGAACTTGTAGGCCAGGTGATGCGGCAGCATGCTGGTCAGGATGCGGCCGCCGTCCAGCGGCGGAATCGGCACCAGGTTGAAGGCGAACATGAGCAGGTTGACGAAGACACCGGCCTTCGCCACCTCGCGCGGAAACGCCTCTCCTACCTGGAACAGCACCAGCAGGACGCTGAGCAGCAGCCACAGGAAAGCCATCACGAAGTTGGCCGCGGGACCGGCCAGCGCCACCCAGGCCATCTGCTTCTTGGGATTGCGCAGGCGGCCGAACTCGACCGGCACCGGCTTGGCGTAGCCGAAGACGAAAGGCGTCGTCAGGTACAGGACGATGGGAAGAATAATCGTTCCGAACACGTCGATGTGCACCAGGGGGTTGAGGCTCATGCGCCCCTGTGCATAGGCGGTGTTGTCGCCGAAGTACTTGGCGGCGTAGGCGTGGGCGGCTTCGTGCAGGGTAATCGCAAAAAGAACGGGCAGTGCATAGACTGCGATGTTACGTATTAGTTCAGCATCCATGGGGGGATTCTAACAGAGCGGCCGCCGGGCGGCCGGTGGGAGGAAGACGGCTTCAGAGGCCGAAGACGGACGGGTCGCCCCTGCCCTCGCGCACCAGTTCGGGCGAGGGGCCGGTGAGATCGACCACGGTGGTCGGCTCCAGCGTACCGGCGCCGCCGTCGATCACCAGCTCGATCTGCTTGTCCAGGCGCTCGCGCACCTCTTCCGGATCGGACAGCATGTGATCGTCGCCCGGCAGCTGCAGGGTGGTGCCGATCAGCGGTTCGCCCAGTTCCTCGAGCAGCGCCAGGGTGATGCGGTTTTCGGGCACGCGCAGGCCGATGGTCTTGCGCGAGGGGTGGGACAGGCGGCGCGGCAGCTCGCGCGTGGCTTCCAGGATCACCGTATAGGGCCCGGGCATGGTGGCCTTCAGCAGCCGGTACTGGGTGTTGTCGACGCGCGCATAGAGCGCGATCTCGGACAGGTCGCGCGCCAGCAGGGTCAGGTGGTGCTTCTCGTCGACGCCGCGGATGCGGCGCAGCTTTTCCACGGCCGCCTTGTCGTCCAGGCGGCAGACCAGCGCATAGGCCGAATCGGTGGGAATGGCAATGATGCCGCCCGCGCCGACGATTTGCGCCGCCTGCTTGATCAGGCGCGCTTGCGGGTTCTCGGGATGGATCTGGAAGTATTGGCTCATCAGGATTCAAGTGTAGCGGATCAGCGCAGCGACTGGAGCGCGGCAATGCGCTGCTCCATCGGCGGGTGGGTCGAGAACAGGGCGCCCCAGCCGCCGCCGCTGCCGGAAATGCCGGAAGCGGCCATCGACTGCGGCAGCGCGCCCGGCGCCAGGCCGCCGAGGCGGGCCAGCGCATGCTGCATCGGCACCGGGCTGCCCAGCAGCTTGGCCGAGCCGGCGTCGGCGCGGAACTCGCGCTTGCGCGAGAACCAGGCGACGATGATCGAGGCCAGGATGCCGAAGGCGATCTCGCAGACGAACACGGTGACCATGTAGCCGATGCCGGGACGCTCACCTTCGCTGCGCAGCAGGATCTTGTCGACGAAGTAGCCGACCACGCGCGCCAGGAAGACCACGAAGGTATTCACGACGCCCTGGATCAGGGTCAGCGTGACCATGTCGCCGTTGGCGATGTGGGCCACCTCGTGGCCGAGTACCGCTTCGACCTCCTCGCGGTCCATCCCCTGCAGCAGGCCGGTGGAGACAGCCACCAGGGCGGAATTCTTGAAGGCGCCGGTGGCGAAGGCGTTCGGTTCGCCCTCGTAGACGGCGACTTCCGGCATGCCGATGCCGGTGCGCTCGGACAGGCGGCGCACGGTATCGACCAGCCACATTTCGGTCGAGTTGGCCGGTTGGTCGATGACGCGCGCGCCGGTCGACCACTTGGCCATGGGTTTGCTCAGCAGGAGCGAAATGAAAGAACCGGTGAAGCCCACCACCAGCGAGAACATGGCCAGCGCGCCGACGTCGATGCCCTGCCCCGTCACGGCCCGGCCCACACCGAGCAGGTTCAGCACGAGCGACACCACCAGCACCACGGCGAGGTTGGTGGCAAGGAAGAGGACGATGCGTTTCATGGGCCGGTCTCCTGGCAGCGTGGATGACAGGCTGCCAAGATTGGGCTGCATTACGGAAAAATCAAGGGCCTGGCGGCAGCGCTGAGCTCATCCGTGCTGGGCCAGGAAGAAACGCAGCATTTCGGCGGACGCGGACGGTCCCGCGGCATCGGTGTGCGAGCCGGCCGGGTTGCCGCCGGACCAGGCGTGGCCGGCGCCGTGCAGCTGCCAGTGTTCCACCACGGAGCGGCCCGCGCCGTCGCGCCAGGTGTGACGGGTGCAGCGGCGTCCCGCATGGTCGTGTGCCTCGGTGTGCTGTTGCAGCTCGACGCCGTGCGGCTTCAGGAACTGGGCCAGCACGGCCTCGCCGTTGCCGGGATTGACCAGGTGGTCGGCGTCGCCGTGGAACACGATGGCCGGCACGCCCTGGCGCAGCTTGCGGCCCTTGCCCGGTTCGCGCATCGCCTTGAGCCCCGACATCATGTCCTTCGCGCTTCCGGCCGGCAAGCCGGAGTGGATGCCGACCGCCGCGTACAGCTCGGGATAATCGGCGCCGAGGATGGCCGCCATCGCGCCGCCGGCCGAGAGCCCGGCCGCATATACGCGCGCAGGATCGCCCCCATGCTCGCCGATCACCTGGCGGGTCATGCCGGCCAGGATGGCGGGTTCGCCGCGCTCCCGGCCCTGGTGGGCCGGCTCGAACCAGTTCCAGCAGCCGTTGTGGTTCGCGCCCTTGTCCTGCTCCGGGTAGAGCACCAGGCAGCCATGCTCCTCGGCCAGCGCATTCATGGCGGTGCCGGTGGCGAAGTCGTCGGGGTTCTGCGTGCAGCCGTGCAGCATCACGACCAGGGGACGCGGCCCCTGCGCCGGCCGCGCCGGGATGTAGAGCTTGTAGCGGCGGGCGCCCGCGGCGCAGCTGAAGCTGCCGCCGACGAAGCGTCCCGGCGCCTGCGCGTCCGTATGTGCGCGATGGCGGGAGGGGTGCGGTGCATGTACTGCGCCGCGGCCATGCCTGCGGCTGGTGCCGGCATGCCAGCCGGGCACCTGGTTCAGGTCGACGAAGGGCGCCGCCGGCGCCATGGGCGCCTGGGGCAGGCCTCCCTGCGGCAGCAGGCCGGATTCGGCCAGCGCCTTCTGGATCAATGCCGTGGCTGCCGACGCGTCCTGCGTCTGCGCGAGCCGGGCCGACTCCACCATCTGGGAGATAAAGCGGTCTAGTGGTTTCATGCCTGTCCTTCTAAGTATGGATGCGGTCCGCCAGGGCTTCCCTGGCGGCGGGGGGCGCCACGAAGGCGCCAAGTACCTGGACCGAGGCGATGGCCGCGCGCGCCAGTTCGGCGTCGACGTCGTCCTCGATCACGGCCAGTCCCAGCACCTGGATGTCCAGTTGCTGGCCACTGGCCACGACCTGCTCGAGCTCGCGGCGCGAATAGCGGTGCATGCCCATCACATAGCGCTTGCGCACGATGGTTTGCCGGATGGTTTCCGCATGCACCTGCAGCAGGTTGCGGATTGCGGTGCGCACGAAATCGGTGCGGTTCGAATAAAACCCTTCGTCGACCAGCAAGTCGAGCTGGGCCAGGTCGACCAGGCCGACATTGACGGTGACCTTGTCGCTGTCGGGCAGTTTTTGTTGCGATGCTACGAGCTTCATGTCTCACTCCTTTAATCTATACTCCAGATGGAGTATATGCGGAGTATTTCAAGCGATATTTTTGAGATTTCGCCCGTGCGTCCTTCGGAAGCGATGACGCGTACCATGGAGATCCGCATCGCCGAGCCCCGGCAGGAGTCCCATGGAGATCGCCCACTGGTTTGTCCTGATCGGCAGCCTGATGCTCGCGCGCGGCCTGTGGGGCTCCACCATCGCCCACTTGCCCTTCACCTCCGCCAGCATCTACTTGCTGATCGGCATCGTGCTCGGCCCGGCGGTACTGGGCGTGTTCGCCTTCGATCCCTTGCGCGAAGCGGTCCTGCTCGAGAGCCTGACCGAAATCGCGATCCTGATTTCGCTGTTCTCGGCCGGGGTCAAGCTGCCGGTGCCCTTCAGCTTGCGGCGCTGGACCGTGTCGCTGCGCCTGGCGGTGCTGGCGATGGGCATGTCGGTGGCCCTGTGCGCGGTGTTCGCCACCGCCATCCTCGGGATGTCGCTCGGGGCGGGCATCCTGCTCGGCGCCATCCTGGCGCCGACCGATCCGGTGCTCGCCACCGACGTGCAGCTGCGCCATGCGGGCGACAAGGATCCCTTGCGCTTCGCCCTGACCTGCGAAGCCGGCATGAACGACGGCACCGCCTTCCCTTTCGTGGTCCTGGGTCTGCTCCTGATCGGCGCGGACGCGCCCGACCTGGCGCGCTGGCTGTGGCGCGACGCCCTGCTGGCCAGCCTGAGCGGGGTCGGCATCGGCCTGCTGTGCGGGGCCGGGATGGCAGGCTGCAGTTATCTGATCCGGCGCCACCACCCCAGCCACCAGCTGCTCGACGACCTGCTTGGGCTGGGACTCATCGCCCTGGCCTATGGCATCGCCCTGCTGGCCGGCGGCTGGGGCTTCCTGGCCGTGTTCTTCGCCGGCGTGGCCCTGCGCCAGACCGAATGGCGGCTGACCGAAGCGCCGCCGGACGGGCATGGCCTGGTGCACGGCGACGCCGGCGCCAGCGGCCAGGCCACGGTCAGCCAGGGCAGCCTGGTGTTCAAGGAGCACCTCGAGCGCCTGTCCGAGCTGGGGCTGGTACTGCTGCTGGGCGGCGCGATGACGCCGGCCCTGTTCTCGCTCCAGGCCTGGCTGACGGCGGCCTTCCTGATCTTCGTCGCGCGTCCGCTCAGCGTCATGCTGAGCCTCGCGGGCTCGAGGACCGGCGCGCGCGAGACCGCCATCGTCGCCTGGTTCGGCGTGCGCGGGATCGGGTCGATCTACTACCTGATGTACGCCATCAACCACGGCGTGCCCTCGGCGCTGGCGCGCGAGCTCGTCACGATCACGCTGGCCGTGATCATCCTGTCGATCGTCGTGCACGGCACCAGCGTCAAGGCCATGCTCGACCGCTACTGGGACTGAAAACGAAAAAACCCGCCGAAGCGGGCTTCTAGTCGTCCGGACGCTGGACGCATCCGGCGGCGCCTGGATCTTAGATCGGGCGGATATTGCTGGCCTTCTCGCCCTTCGGGCTGGCGGCGCGTTCGAAGGACACGCGCTGGTTTTCGGACAGGCTCTTGAAGCCTTGTGCCTGGATGTCCTGGAAGTGGGCGAACAGGTCGCCACCGCCGGCGTCAGGCGTGATGAAGCCGAAGCCCTTGGAATCGTTGAACCATTTGACGGTGCCGGTTTGAGTAGTCATGTTGAAGTATACCTTGAGTGAATTGGGCAAAATGCCGGAATGCACGTCCAAGCAAGCGGGTACGAAGAAGAGAATCAAACAGGACTGCCCAAGGGCAAGACGGGAAAGAGACCAACGAAGACGACTTGATGTAGTGCCCGATTGAAGATACAGGACCCGCGGCGTTTCACCTAATTATTTCGGATTTATTTTCGGCGCGGTGCAAAACTGTGCGGAACTTGCCGGACACACACATGGGGCTCAGGCCCAGTCGTGCCAGACCGGCGTCAGCCCGGCCGGCAGCGGCGGCAGCTCGGCGAATTCGATCCGCGACTCGCCGGGCGCGTGGAAATCGGTGCCGCGCGAGGCCAGGAAGCCGTAGCGCCGCGCCAGCTCGGCGTAGGTCCCGTACTGGTCGGGCGTATGGCTGCCGGTCACCACCTCGATGGCATTGCCGCCCAGCTGGCGGAACTCGTCGAACAGCACGCCCTGCGCCGTATCGCTGAACTTGTAGCGCCCCGGGTGGGCGATCACGGGAATGCCGCCGGCGCCGCGGATCCAGCCCACCGCGTCTTCCAGCGAGGCCCAGCGGTGCGGCACATAGCCCGGCTTGCCTTCGGTGAGGTAGCGCCGGAACACCTCCGGGGTCGAGCCGCATACGCCGATCTCGACCAGGTAGCGTGCGAAATGCGTGCGCGAGATCAGGTCCGGATTGCCGACGTAGTTGAGGGCGCCCTCGTAGGCGCCGGAAATACCGGCTTGCTCGAGCTGGGCGGAAATCTCGCGGGCGCGGGCTTCGCGGCCATTGCGGGTCGCGGCCAGGCCGTCGACCAGGGCGCGGTTGTCCTCGTCGATCTGCAGACCGACGATGTGCACGGTCTCGTTGGCCCAGGTCACCGAGATCTCGACGCCCGCCACGAACCGCATGCCCAGGTCGCGCGCGGCATTGCGCGCCGCCTTGATCCCGCCCACTTCGTCATGGTCGGTCAGGGCCCAGACGTCGACGCCGCTCTTGCGCGCATAGGCCGCCACGGCGGCCGGTGCGAGCACACCGTCGGAGACATTGGAATGGCAGTGGAGATCGACTTTCAACATGGGCCGGCAAACGGATGATGCGTTCTAAAGCAAAGCATTGTACGCGCTTTGCCGGCGCTCGTCGGCGTCAATAGGACTGCAGCATGGAGCGGACGGTACCCTCTTTCGCGAGCACGTAATCGTGGCCGGCGAGGACCAGGTTGGTGGTCGGCTGGATCACCTTCATGTTGATGAAGATGGCGTCGCGCGTTTCGGCATACGAGCCGACCACGACCGCCTGGGCATTGTGGGTGCTGGCCACTTCGCCGATCTCGCGCGTGAGCATCAGTTCGCCCTGGTTGCGCTTGAGATAGACGCTGTTGCGCAGCTTCATCTCGAGCATCTTCATGCCGCCCTGGGCGAGGCGGGTCGAGACCTGCTCGGACACCAGGCGGCCCAGCATCGAGGTCTGCTCGAGGGCGTCGATGTTGACCACGGTGGCCATGATGAGGGGTTTGTCGTCCGCCAGCTTGCCCTTGAGCTGGGCCGCCAGCGCGTCGGCCGCGCGGTAGTTGGCGGCCACGAAGGCATTGGCGGAGACGGAGGTGTAGTTGGTGTCTTCCTCAGTGCTGGCGCAGCCGCCCAGCATCAGCGGGAGGACCAACAAAGCAGTGCGAAAGACAGCGCAAATCGGTTTCGGCAGGCGCATGGCGGTTCTCAACGGTCGCGGACGACGAAGGTCTTGGTCGGCTGGAAGGCGGCGTCGTAGAGCGCGCGGTCCGCGTCGACCGTGTAATAGACCGAGGTGGTACGGGCATAGTAGCGCTGGTCGTCGGCCACCGACAGGGTCACGATGATTTCGGTCTTCGGCGTGGCGCCGGTGGCGAACTGCGAGCGGAACCAGCCATACGCGTCCTCGGTCGCGATGGCGGCGCTGGCCAGCCATTCGATCGTGTGGTCGATCCCGGTCAGCACCCAGGCGCCCGCCACCAGGGCGGTGCGCTCGCCGGCGAACTTGTATTGCGGGCGCTTGGCCGAGAAAGCCACCACTTGCGTGTCGAGCTCGACCTTGAGCACGCCCGGATCGGGTCGCTTGACGACGGTGTAGCCCTCGTTGACCAGCGCGGTGACGAGGTGGGTGGCGACGGCCTGGTTGAAGGTCGAGCCCTGCTGGGGCGCGACATAGAAGGCGCGGCGCGCATTGACCTTGAAGGTCGGGCCCATTTCCTTCGCCATGTGGCGGGCGATCACGCCCCAGTGCGCGGCTGCCTGGAGCTTGGCCTGCTGGGTGCTGGGGAAATTGGTGGCCACGGGGGCCGGGCTGTAAGGGACGGCGCACGCTGTCGTCAAGAGTGCACCGGCGAGCGCAAGGCCGGCTCGAATACCCATGGTCTATCCTGTTCAGTCTGAATTATTGCGCGTCCGGGATGCGCGCGGTCGGGGTGGACTGTAGCACAGGCGTTGCCGGTGGGCAATTTAGGGGTGGGGTGGATGCAACGGAGTTGACGGTGTTCGCGCAGAACTTAACCGGAACAAAGCCAGTGGGATTGTTCCGGCCTCCGCGGGGATGGCGGGATTTGGGCTAAAGGTGCACTCAAACAACGTCATCCCCGCGCAGGCGGGGACCCAAGCTTGCTGGAACGGCAACAACGTCAGCTTTCACCACCCACCAAGAACTCCTCCACCATCCCCGCCAGCATCTCCGGCTGATCGTGATGCAACATATGCCCCGCCTCCGGAATCATGCGCGCCTTCACCTCGCGCAAATGCCCCATGCGCCGGTCGATCTCCGCCCTCGCCTGTTCCTCGGGCCCCATCCAGCGCCACATGTCGGTCTCCTCCGCCTCGACCCACAGCACAGGCGCCGTGATCGCGCTCCAGCAGGCCATGATCTCCTCGACGTGGTACAGCAGCGGCCCATGCATCTTGTGCGCCGGATCGGCCAGGATGCGCCACTGCCCATCCTCGCCCTGCGCCGACCAGTGCCCGGCCAGGAAGGCCGCCCGCTCTTCGGAAAGGCGCGGATTGGTCTTGCGCAGGCGCCCCGCCACCTCGGCCAGGCTGGCGTAGCCGCGCATGCCGGGCGGGCTGCGCACTTCGTCCAGCCACTTCGCCACGCGCCCCGGATACTGGCCCGGCCGCGTGCCCGGCAGGCCGAAGCCTTCCAGATTGATCAGCTTGCCCACGCGCTGCGGGCGCACGCCGGCATAGATGCCGGCGATGTTGCCGCCCATGCTGTGGCCGAGCAGGTTCACCGCCTGGCCTGGCGCGTACTGGTCGAGGATGGCGTCGAGGTCGGCCACGTAGTCGGGGAACCAGTAGGTGTCCGAATGCGTCGCCTCGGTCAGGCCGAAGCCGCGCCAGTCCGGCGCGATCACATGCCAGTCGCCCTGCAGGCAATCGACCACGAACTGGAAGGAAGCGGACACGTCCATCCAGCCGTGCAGCATGAAGAGCTTGGGGGCGCCTTCGCGGCCCCAGTGGCGGACGTGAGTGCGCAGGCCGCGCACGCTGAGGAATTCGGATCGGGACGGTGTCATGCTGCCTCAAGAAATAGTACGGTCGTTCGCATTATTATATCGGGGAACGGTTGATTTCGCTTGCTCCGCCCCCATCTGCCGCCAGTCGGACGATGCGAAAGCGCAGGAGTTAAAATAGCGGTATTTCAACCCTCCGCGAGCACATCCATGGCGATTTACCAGCTGGGCGAGCATGCGCCCGAGATCGATGCGTCGGCTTTCGTGGCCGATTCGGCAACCCTGATCGGCAAGGTGACCCTCGAGGCGAACGCCTCGGTCTGGTTCGGCGCGACGATCCGCGGCGACAACGAGCGTATCACCATCGGCGAGAACAGCAATGTCCAGGAAGGCACGGTGATGCACACCGACATGGGGTACCCGCTCACGATCGGCAAGGACGTGACCATCGGCCACCAGGCGATGCTGCATGGCTGTACGGTGGGCGACGGCTCGCTGATCGGTATCCAGGCCGTGGTGCTGAACGGCGCGAAGATCGGCAAGGGTTGCCTGGTCGGCGCCGGCGCCCTGGTCACCGAAGGCAAGGAATTTCCGGACCACTCGCTGATCCTCGGTTCGCCCGCCAAGGTGGTGCGCACCCTCACGGAAGAAGACGTAACGCGCCTGCAGGGCAGCGCCGCCAGCTATGTGGCGCGCGGCCAGCTGTTCAAGGCGCAGCTCAAGAAAATCGGATAAAAATGACGACTCAAGACACCAGGGATACCCTGCAAAAATTCATCTTCGACAACGCCGCCGTGCGCGGCGAGCTGGTCGAGATTTCGGACACCTGGCGCGAGATCCAGGCGCGCCACGCCTATCCCAAGGCGGTGCGCACGGTGCTGGGCGAGATGGTCGCCGCGGCCTCCCTGCTGTCGGCCAACCTGAAGTTCAACGGTTCCATCGTCATGCAGGTGCATGGCGACGGCCCGGTGCGCCTGCTGGTGGTCGAATGCGACGCCCAGCTGCGCATGCGCGCCACCGCCAAGCTGGCCCCGGACGCCGAGGTGCCGGATGACGCCAGCCTGCAGGACCTGTTCAACGTGCACGGCAAGGGCCGCTTCGTGATCACCCTCGACCCGGTCGACAAGGTGCCGGGCCAGCAGCCCTACCAGGGCGTGGTGCCGCTCGACGGCGCCGACATGGCGACCGTGATCGAGAACTACATGCTGCGTTCGGAGCAGATGGACACCCACCTGTGGCTGGCGGCCGACGACAAGATCGCGCGCGGCCTGCTGCTGCAGAAGCTCCCGCGCCACAGCGGCGTGGAAGGCCAGACCAAGCAGGCCACCGAAGCGGAAGACCTGGAAACCTGGAACCGCGCCGTCATGCTGGGCCGCACCCTGAAGCGCGACGAGATGCTCACCACCGGCATCCAGACCCTGCTCCAGCGCCTGTTCTGGGAAGAGACGATCCGCGTGTTCGACCCGGCGCACCCGGAGTTCCACTGCAGCTGCAACCGCGACAAGGTCGGCAACATGCTCAAGATGCTGGGCAAGGAAGAAGTCGATTCCGCCCTGGCCGAACTGGGCGAGCTGGGCATCAACTGCGACTTCTGCGGCAAGCACTACTCCTTCGACAAGGTGGATTGCGCCCAGCTGTTCAGCACCGAAAGCCCGGTGCAGACCCTGATGCCGCCGAGCGGCCGCACCCACTGACAGGATTGCCGATGCGTGACACGCCCCGTAGCGCCTTCGCCCACGTCCTCGCCATGCCGACGCGCTGGATGGACAACGACAGCTACGGGCATGTCAACAACGTCAACTACTACAGCTTCTTCGACACGGCGGTCAACCGCTACCTGATCGAACAGGGCGTGCTCGACATCCACAAGGATACGGTGGTCGGGCTGGTGGTGGAAACGGGCTGCTCCTACTTCAGCTCGATCTCCTTCCCGGACACCGTGCACGCCGGGATCCGGGTAACGAAGCTGGGCAATTCCAGCGTGCGCTACGAGATCGCGCTGTATCGCAACGACGGCGAGACGCCGGCGGCTGCCGGGCACTTCGTGCACGTGTATGTGGACCGGGAGACGAATCGGCCGGTGCCGATTCCGCCGGCGACACGGGCTGTGCTCGAAGGCCTGGTGCGTCCGCAGTAGCCCCGCCCCCGACCCGTCATTCCCGCCACTGGCGGCAATGACGTGCCAAGGCTATCGACCAACAATTGGCCATCGGCCCGCTATTGAACCGGGATGCATCCCGGCAGGATCCCCACGCCAGTGCTAAGCTGTTAGTTCTTCGACATCAAGGAGGAAGCACGATGGACATCGATATCGGCATCAGCACCGACGACCGCGCGAAGATCGTGGAGTCGCTCTCGAAAGTGCTGGCGGACAGCTACATGCTCTACCTGAAGACGCACAACTTCCATTGGAACGTGACCGGGCCCATGTTCCAGACCCTGCACGTGATGTTCCAGGAACAGTACACCGAGCTGTGGAACGCGCTGGACGACATCGCCGAGCGCATCCGCGCCCTGGGCCACTATGCGCCCGGCACCTACAAGCGCTATGCGGAACTGTCGAGCATCACGGAGGAACCGAGCGTGCCGGATCCGCGCGAGATGATCCGCCAGCTGGTGGAAGGCCAGGAAATCCTGGTCCGCAGCCTGCGCGCCGGGGTCAAGATCGCGGACGAGATCGACGACTTCCCGACGGCGGACATGCTGACCACCCGCATGGAGGTGCATGAGAAGAATGCGTGGATGCTGCGCGCCTTCCTGGAACATGGGAAGGGGCATATGCAGGGGGATGCGTCGTCGCCGTGAGCGGAACGCGGCGGCTTGCGTGAGCCGCCGAAGCGTCCAAGCAGTCCAGGAGTAGAGCTTCAGTCAGCGCCGGTCCGGCCGCCCGACATATGCAGATCGACCACCTTCATGATCTCCAGCGTGAGATCGAGGTCGAACTCGCCGGACGCCAGCGCCGCCTGCAGCTGCTCGCGCGGCATGCCGACCGCCGCGGCCAGGCCCGGCAGGGCCGGCGCCTTGGACACCGCCAGCAGCGCGGAGGCGATCAGCTGGCCGTCGCCGTCTTCGAAGGCGTCCGCCAGGCAGTCGGCGATCGCGTCGAGCGAATCGAGCGCCGCGGGATCGATGGGAGTGTTTGGTGAAGTCATGAGCGGTTCCGACGCCTTCAGGGCTTCGGCTTGTCCTTGTCCTTCGGCTGGGGCGGAGGCGGCGGCACGGTCATCGAGACCGTGGGCTGCTCGTCCTTGCGCAGCACCTGCACGAAGATTTCGTTCTGCTTGATCATGCCCAGCTCGTAACGCGCCCGTTCCTCCACCGCGCCGGTACCCTCTTTGAGGTCGCGCACTTCGGATTCGAGCTTGCCGTTGCGGGCCTTGAGCTGTTCGGTCTTGAGGCGCACGGCCTCGACCTGTCCGCGCATGTCGGCCACGGACAGCCAGCCGCCCTTTCCGATCCAGAGCGGGTACTGGATCATCAGGAGCAGGGCGGCAAGGGCGATGGTAATCAGGCGCATGAACAGGTCAACTACGCAGGTCAACTGCGACAGGGGGCCGGCCGGGAAGGCCGGCCGGCCCGGGAGATCACTTCAGGTTGTAGAAGGCGTCGCGCCCCGGGTAGGTGGCGACGTCGCCCAGGTCTTCCTCGATGCGCAGCAGCTGGTTGTACTTGGCCATGCGGTCCGAACGCGACATCGAGCCGGTCTTGATCTGCAGGGCGTTCAGGCCAACCGCGATGTCCGCGATGGTCGAGTCTTCGGTCTCGCCCGAACGGTGCGAGATCACGGCGGTGTAGCCGGCGCGCTTGGCCATCTCGATGGCGGCGAAGGTCTCGGTCAGGGTGCCGATCTGGTTGATCTTGATGAGGATCGAGTTGGCGATGCCCTTCTGGATGCCCTCTTTCAGGATCTTGGTGTTGGTGACGAACAGGTCGTCGCCCACCAGCTGCACCTTCTTGCCCAGGGCGGCGGTGAGCGTCGCCCAGCCTTCCCAGTCGCCTTCGTGCATCGCGTCTTCGATCGAGATGATCGGGTACTTGTCGCACCAGGTGGCCAGCATGTTGGTGAAGTCGGTCGCGGACAGCGACAGGCCGCCCTCGCCTTCCAGCACGTATTTGCCGTCCTTGTAGAACTCGCTCGCGGCGCAGTCCAGGCCCAGGGCGATGTCCTGGCCCGGCACGTAGCCGGCCTGCTCGATCGCCTGCATGATCAGCTTGATCGCTTCTTCATGGTTGGCGACCGACGGAGCGAAGCCGCCTTCGTCGCCGACGGCGGTGTTCAGGCCCTTCGAGTGCAGGATCTTTTTCAGGGTGTGGAACACCTCGGCGCCGTAGCGCATGGCTTCCTTGAACGACGGGGCGCCCACCGGGATGATCATGAATTCCTGGATGTCCAGGTTGTTGTCGGCGTGTGCGCCGCCGTTGATGACGTTCATCATCGGCACCGGCATCTGCATCGCGCCCGAACCGCCGAAGTAGCGGTACAGCGGCAGGCCGGCTTCCTCGGCCGCCGCCTTGGCCACGGCCATCGACACGGCCAGCATGGCGTTGGCGCCCAGGCGGCTCTTGTTGTCGGTGCCGTCGAGATCGATCAGGGTGCGGTCCAGGAAGGCTTGCTCGTTGGCGTCCAGGCCCATGATCGCTTCGGAGATCTCGGTGTTGATATTTTCGCAGGCTTGCAGCACGCCCTTGCCGAAGTAGCGCTTCGGATCGCCGTCGCGCAGTTCGATCGCTTCGCGCGAGCCGGTCGAGGCGCCCGACGGGACGGCGGCGCGGCCCATCACGCCCGATTCGAGCAGGACGTCGCATTCCACGGTCGGGTTGCCGCGCGAGTCGATGATTTCACGGCCGATAATATCAACAATAGCACTCATGTAAACACTCTCCGATAAGGGGTAAAAAACGTGAAGAGGCGCGCCCAGCCGCAGGGCGCGCCTCATAGATGCTGTTACTTGAAGTCGGCTTCCAGGAAACCGGTCTTCTTGACGATGCGGTCGATCTCGACGAGGGTGGTCAAGAGTTCCTTCATGCGGCCGAGCGGCACGGCGTTCGGGCCATCGGACAGCGCATTGGCCGGGTCAGGGTGGGTCTCCATGAACAGGCCGGCGATCCCCGCCGCCACGGCGGCGCGCGACAGGACCGGGATGTGCTCGCGCTGGCCGCCGGACGAGGTGCCCTGGCCGCCCGGCAGTTGCACCGAGTGGGTCGCGTCGAACACCACCGGGCAGTTCGATTCGCGCATGATGGCCAGCGAACGCATGTCCGAGACCAGGTTGTTGTAGCCGAACGAGACGCCGCGTTCGCAGGCCATGAAGTTATCTTCCGGCAGGCCCGCTTCGCGTGCGGCGGCGCGCGCCTTGTCGATCACATTCTTCATGTCGCCCGGGGCCAGGAACTGGCCCTTCTTGATGTTGACCGGCTTGCCCGAACGCGCGCAGGCGTTGATGAAGTCGGTCTGGCGGCACAGGAAGGCCGGGGTCTGCAGCACGTCGACGACGCTGGCCACCTCCGGGATTTCTTCTTCGGTGTGGATGTCGGTCAGGACCGGCACGCCGATCTGCTTGCGCACCTCGGCCAGGATCTCCAGGCCCTTTTCCATGCCCGGACCGCGGAAGGACTTGCCCGACGAGCGGTTGGCCTTGTCGAAGGACGACTTGTAGATGAAGGGAATGCCCAGCGCGCTGGTGATTTCCTTGAGCGTGCCTGCGGTGTCCAGCGCCATCTGGCGCGATTCGATCACGCAGGTGCCTGCGATCAGGAAGATCGGCTGGTCGAGGCCGACGTCGAAACCGGCGAGTTTCATGCTGCATCTCCTTGCAGTGCCGGCGCTTGTGCGTTCGCCGCCACGTTGGTGTTGGCCGACTGGTGCGCCAGCGCGGCCTTGATGAACGACGTGAACAGCGGGTGGCCGTTACGCGGGGTCGACTTGAACTCCGGGTGGAACTGCACGCCCACGTACCATGGGTGCACGTCGCGCGACAGTTCCATGATCTCGAGCAGGTCTTCGTTCGGGGTGCGCGCCGCAACCACCAGGCCGGCCGCTTCGATGCGCGGCAGGTAGAAGTTGTTGCCTTCGTAGCGGTGGCGGTGGCGCTCGGTCACGACGTTGCCGTAGATCTCGGCCGACAGGGTGCCCGGATTCACCGCGCAGGTCTGGGCGCCCAGGCGCATGGTGCCGCCCAGGTCGGAATTGGTGTCGCGCTTCTCGACCTTGCCGTCGTGGTTCTGCCACTCGGTGATCAGGGCCACGACCGGCTGGTCGGTGTCCGGATCGAACTCGGTGGAGTTCGCGTTCGGCAGGCCGGCCACGTGGCGGGCGTACTCGATCAGCGCGACCTGCATGCCCAGGCAGATGCCCAGGTAGGGGATCTTGTTCTCCCGGGCGTAGCGGGCGGCCTGGATCTTGCCTTCCACGCCGCGCTTGCCGAAGCCGCCCGGCACGAGGATCGCGTCGTACTTGGCCAGGTGATCGCAGCCCTTGTTCTCGATCTCTTCCGAGTCGAGGTATTCGATGTTCACGCGGCTTTCTGTGTGGATGCCGGCGTGGCGCAGCGCCTCGGTCAGGGACTTGTACGATTCGATCAGGTCGACGTACTTGCCCACCATGCCGATGGTGACTTCGCGCTTCGGGTTTTCCAGGGTGTGGATCAGCTTGGTCCACATCGACAGGTCGGCCTTCGGCGCTTCCAGGCCGAGTGCTTCCAGGATGATGTCGTCCAGGCCCTGGTCGTGCAATACCTGCGGCACCTTGTAGATGGTGTCCACGTCCCACACGCTGATGACGGCCTGCTCTTCCACGTTGGCGAACAGCGAGATCTTGGCGCGCTCGTCGTCCGGAATGCGGCGGTCGGCGCGGCACAGCAGCGCGTTCGGCGAGATGCCGATCTCGCGCAGCTTCTGCACGCTGTGCTGGGTCGGCTTGGTCTTGAGCTCGCCGGCCGAGGAGATGTAGGGAACCAGGGTCAGGTGCACGAAGGCCGCGCCCTTGCGGCCCTGGCGCAGCGACAGCTGGCGCGCCGCTTCCAGGAAGGGTAGCGACTCGATGTCGCCCACGGTGCCGCCGATCTCGACCAGCGCCACGTCCACGCCTTCGGCGCCGCGGCGGATGTAATCCTGGATCTCGTTGGTGATGTGCGGGATCACCTGCACGGTCTTGCCCAGGTACTCGCCGCGGCGTTCCTTGCGGATCACCGATTCGTAGATCTGGCCGGTGGTGAAGTTGTTCACCTTCTTCATGCGGGTGCTGATGAAGCGCTCGTAGTGACCCAGGTCCAGGTCGGTCTCGGCGCCGTCGTCGGTGACGAACACTTCGCCGTGCTGGGTGGGGCTCATGGTACCCGGGTCCACGTTGATGTACGGGTCGAGCTTGAGCATGGTGACTTTGAGGCCGCGGCTCTCGAGGATCGCGGCGAGGGAGGCGGCCGCGATCCCTTTGCCCAGGGAAGACACGACGCCGCCAGTGACGAATACGAATTTGGTCATTGTGCAGATAGGTGCCGGACGGCACGCGCGGGAAATTGAAATTATACCTTAAACGCGCGAAGTCTTCTGTCCAAGCAGTCAGCTTCCGGGCCCGGACAGCGCGCTTGCCGGAAAAAAAGCTAGCCGCCACACATTCCATAACCCAACATGCATTAACTATTTATCATCTACCGGATAGCGATTATGATGCCCGCACTCTTCGTTATCCCTGGCTTGCCATGATCCTCGCACCAGATGCCGTTTCCGCTCCCGCGCCGGACCTTCCCGCGTCCCCTGCTGCCGCGCGCGCCGAGCCTTGGGCAAGCGCGCCCGCGCCGCGAGTCCACGTTCCCGTCTTTACGGGCAGCGGCCAGGAGTATTTCCGCATCTGGGTCGTCAACTTGCTGCTGAGCCTGGTCACCCTGGGCATCTACTCGGCCTGGGCCAAGGTGCGCCGCCTGCAGTATTTCGACCGCAACACCCGGCTGGCCGGCGCCTGCTTCGACTTCCGCGGCGACCCCAGGGCGGTCCTGCGCGGACGCCTCCTGGCCCTGGTGCTGCTGGCCGGCTACCACTACGCCTTCGGGTTCTCGGTCGCCTTCGGTGTCGTCGTGATCGGCGCGATCCTGATGGCCCTGCCCTACCTGATGCGCGGCGCGCTGCGCTTCCGGCTCGCCAACACGCAGTACCGCGGCCTGTGGCTGGGCTTTTCCGGCTCCGTGTCCGAGGCCTACCGGTGCTACACGGCGCCGGTGGCCGCCTTCCTGCTGCCCGGCCTGCTCCTGGCCGTGTTTCCCGAACAGCCGGCCTGGGGCGGACTGGCGTCCCTGCTCTACCTCGGCTGGCCGCTGATGCATGGGCAGATGAAGGCCTACCAGCATCGCCACCTGTTGTTCGGGAACCGGGCCGCCGCCTACGAGCTGAGCCCGTGGCGCTTCTACCGCGCCTACCTGGTGGCGGGCGGCATCGGCCTGGCGTTCGGCATCGCCGCCAGCCTCCTGGCTGGCGTGGCGATCGCCGCGACGGGAGCGGAGAGTGGCGCGCTGGCCACTTTCGTCCCGATGGCCATCCTCGCCTTGACCGGCTATGTCACCTATTTGCTGGCCGGTCCCTTCATGCAGGCGCGCCTCGCCAACCTGGCCTGGTCGCACACCCTGTTTTCCGGCGTGCGCATCGAATCGACCATTCCGGTGCGCGGCTTCGTCATGCTGCAATCCAAGAACGCCGTGCTGACCGTACTCACGCTCGGCCTCTACCGTCCGTACGCGGTGGTCGCGGCCTACCGCTACCGGCTCGAACACACCCGCGTCGAAGTCGACGGCGATGTCGAGGCCTCGGCGCGCGCCACCCAGGGCCGCAAGAACGCCGCCGGCGACGGCGCGGCCGATGGACTCGGCATCGATCTGTCCTGGTAACCGACACATGACCACAGCTTATTATTTCGACGGCGTCAGCGCCCGCCTCCACACGGTCGACCTCACCGCCGGCAGCACCGGCCTGGGCCTGCGCGGCGCGGTCGAGCGCGACTATCCGCTCGCCGGCACCACCTTGGCCGAGCCCTTCGCCGGCACCCCGGCCGTGCTCTACTTCCCCGACGGCGCACGCTGCGAAGTACCCTCTCCCGCCGCGGGCGCCGCGCTGGCGGGCCTGCTCGGCTACCGCAAGCCGCTGGCGGTGCGCTGGCAGGAACGCATCGGCGCGGCGCTCGCCTGCCTGGTGCTGCTGGTGCTGCTGCTGGCCGCGACCGTCCAGTGGGGCATCCCTGCCGCCACCGAACACATCGCCGCCGCCCTGCCGGAGGAAGTCGACCGGACGCTCGGCACGTCCGCGCTGTCCGCCCTGGAACACCAGGGCCTGCTGCTGCCCTCGCGCTTCAGCGAGCAGCGCGTGGCGCGGCTGGAAGCGCTGCTGGAATCGGTGGCCCCGGGCGACAAGCGCTTGCGCCTGCTGGTGCGCGACGCGCCGCAGCTCGGGCCCAATGCCATGGCCCTGCCCGACGGCAGCATCGTCCTGACCGACCAGATGGTGCGCATGGTGATCGGCAAAGGCGATTTGACCGAGGAAGCCGCGGCGGCCCTGGCCGGTATCCTCGCCCACGAAGCGGGGCACGTGCGCCTGCGCCATTCGGCGCGTTCGCTGACCCGCGCTTCCCTGACGGCGGCGCTGTCGGCCACCCTGTTCGGCGACTTCAGCGCCGTGGCCGCCGGTGCGCCCGCGCTGCTGATGGACCTGAAATTCTCGCGCGCCATGGAGCTGGAAGCGGACGACCATGGCCTGAAGCTGATGCTGGAACGCGGGATCCCGGTCGAGCCGCTGGCCGCCCTGTTCGAGACGTTCGGCGAGGACGAGCCGGAAGACGGCTGGATCGATGTGACGGCAGGGTATATCTCGACCCATCCCGCCAGCCATGAGCGTGCACAGCGCCTGCGCGAAGCCGCCGGGCTCGAGTAGACAACTTTGCAAGGGTGTGCCTGAAACGCTACACAAAGTCACAAAAATGAAGCGTTAACATTGCCATTCGGCAATAATCTATGCTTTCCGACTTTTGTGCCTATTCCTATCGCTCCCGCCGGCTGACGGCGGAAGCGGCAGCGCCCACTCTTCCACTATGAGCATTTTCAACACACTGAATATCGGCACGCGGCTGGCCGCAGGCTTCGCACTGACCCTCATCTTCACCGGCCTGATCGCCGCCGTCGGCGTCTGGCGCCTCAACCAGGTGGCCGACGAAACCCGCGAGATCCTGGCCCAGCCGCTGGCCAAGGAGCGCATGATCGCCGAGTGGTACACCCAGATCTTCGCCGCCGTGCGCCGCACCGCCGCCATCGTCAAGAGCAGCGATGCTTCGCTGGGCGACTATTTCAAGGAAGACGCGGCCGCTACCGGCAAGCTGTCGGCCGACCTGGTGAAGCAGATCGAGCCCCTGATCAGCGGCGAGGACGAAACCGCCCTGTTCAAGGCGGTCATGGAGCACCGCAAGGCCTACAGCGCGGCGCGCGACAACGCCGTCAAGGCCAAGGGTGAAGGCAACGTCGAACTGGCCAACCAGATCCTGGAACAGCAGTTCACGCCCGCCTCGAAGGCCTATCAGGAAAAGGTGCGCGAGCTGCTCGACCTGCAGCACAAGCGCATCGGCGCCAGCGCCGCCGAGATCGACGCCGCCGCCAGCCGCGGCAAGGTCCTGATCGCCTCGCTGGCCGCGGCCGCGCTGGCGCTCGGCGCCGTCTTCTCGTGGCTGCTGACCCGCTCGATCACCGTGCCGCTGCGCGAAGCCGTGCGCGCCGCCGAAACCGTGGCCGCCGGCGACCTGACCCACCGCATCGACACGGCGAGCGGCGACGAGACCGGCGCCCTGCTGCGCGCACTGGGCAACATGAACGACAGCCTGGCGCGCATCGTCAGCCAGGTGCGCACCGGCACCCAGGCCATCAGCGGCGCATCGGGCGAGATCGCCGCCGGCAGCTTCGACCTGTCGAGCCGCACCGAGCAGCAGGCCGCTTCGCTCGAGGAAACCGCGGCCTCGATGGAGGAACTGACCGGTACCGTGCGCCAGAACGCGGACAACGCGCGCCAGGCCAACCAGCTGGCGATCGCCGCCTCGAACGTGGCCAGCGAAGCCGGCACCGTGGTCGAGCAGGTGATCGCCACCATGGGTTCGATCAATGAATCCTCGCGCAAGATCGTCGACATCATCGGCGTCATCGACGGCATCGCCTTCCAGACCAACATCCTGGCCCTGAACGCGGCCGTGGAAGCGGCGCGCGCCGGCGAACAAGGCCGCGGCTTCGCCGTGGTGGCGTCCGAGGTGCGCAACCTGGCCCAGCGCTCGGCAACGGCGGCCAAGGAGATCAAGCAGCTGATCGGCGACTCGGTCGACAAGGTCGACGCCGGCGCCAAGCTGGTCGACCACACCGGCGTCACGATGCAGGAAGTGGTGAGCTCGATCCGCCGCGTGACCGACATCATGGGCGAGATCAGCTCGGCCAGCCAGGAACAGATCCAGGGCATCGACCAGGTCAACCAGGCGATGGCGCAGATGGACGAGGCGACCCAGCAGAACGCGGCCCTGGTCGAGGAAGCGACCGCCGCCACCAGCTCGCTGCAGCAGGAAGCGGCGCGCCTGGCGCAGGTGGTCGACGTGTTCAAGGTCGGTCACGAGGCGGCGCAGCCCGCGCCCGCGGTGCGCGCCACGGCCACCAAGCTGGCGGCGCCGCGCGCAACGGCGCCGGTCAAGCGCCCTGCTCCCGCAGCCGCACCGGCCAAGGCGTCGCGCCCGGCCGCGAAGGCCGCCGCGACCGTCGGGGACGAGTGGGAACAGTTCTAATCGTGCATGCGGCCACGCTCTGGCTGCACGCTTGCACCGTTACCTGCAAAAACGTCGCCCCGGCGCACGCCGGGGCCCAAGTTCCCTCCCGAAGCCGCTGAGTCCGCATCACTTCCGAACCAGCCGGCGCCTCAGCGTGCGTGTGCCGCGGCGACGCTGCAAACTTGGGCCCCGGCGTTCGCCGGGGCGACGGTCTTTAGGCTAACAAGCGCCCTAGCGCGACACCATCTCCCGCATCTTCCTGCGCATCTCGCGCTCCCGCTTGTCCTCCGCCATCCAGTCCTCGCGCATGGCCCGCCACAGCGCGACCACCATCAGCACAATCACCAGCGCGAACGGCAACGCAAACAGGATGGTCGCGGTCTGCACGGCTTTCAGGCCGCCAGCCAGCAGCAGGCTGATGGCGATCCCCGCGATCAGCACTCCCCACACGATCTTCACCCGCCCGGACGGGTTCGGGTTGCCGCGGCTGCTCATCATGCCCAGCACCAGCACCGCCGAGTCGCCCGAGGTCACGAAGAACACCACGACCAGCACGGTGGCCACCACCGACATGATCTGCCCGAAGGGCAGGAACTGCAGCATGTCGAACAGCGCCAGTGCCACGTCGGCCTTGACCGTCTCGGCCAGCGGCACACCCTGCCAAATCTGCATCGTCAGCGCGCTGCCGCCGAATACCGAGAACCACAGGAAGGCCGCCAGCGAGGGCGCCAGCACGGTGCCCGCAATGAACTCGCGCAGGGTGCGCCCGCGTGAAACGCGCGCGATGAACAGGCCGACGAAGGGCGACCAGGATATCCACCAGGCCCAGTAGAAGATGGTCCAGTTCGCGACCCAGCTGCTGTCGCGGAAAGGCGTGGAGCGCAGGCTCATGCGGGCGATGTCGCTGACGTAGCTGCCCAGGGTATTGGTCAGGGTATCGATGATCGCCACGGTCGGGCCGAGCACGAACACGGCCAGCGCCAGCAGCAAGGCTAGCAGCATGTTGAAGTTGGAGAGCAGCTTGATGCCCTTCCCCACCCCGCTTACCGCCGAACCCACGAACACGGCGGTGGTCACGACGATGATCGCGACCTGCCAGGTTTCGCTGATGTCCGCGCCGAACACGGCGTGCAGGCCGCTGTTGATCTGCAGCGCGCCCATCCCCAGCGAGGAAGCCACGCCGAAGGCCGTGGCCACGACCGCCAGCACGTTGAATACGCCCGACATGGCGCGCACCGGGCCCCATGGCAGCGACCCGGTCACCGTGCTGATGAGCGGCGTGCCGGCGCGCCGGTACTGGAAGAAGGCGATCGCCAGGGCCACCACGCTGTACACCGCCCAGGGATGCACGCCCCAATGGAAGAAAACGTAGCGCATCGCCGCATTCGCCGCCTCCGGCGTGCCTGCCGCCACGCCGGGCGGCGCCGTCACGTAGTGGGAGACCGGCTCGGCCACGCCCCAGAACACCAGGCCGATGCCCATGCCGGCCGCGAACAGCATGGCGAACCAGCTGCCGACCGAGAACTCGGGCTCGTCGTCCTCGTTGCCGAGTTTGAGGTTGCCATAGCGGCTGAAGGCGACAAAGGCGGCGAACAGCACCAGGCCCAGCACCACCCAAAGATAGAACCAGCCGAAGTTGCGGGTCAGCGCCGCCAGGGTGGCGTCGAGCGCCGCTGCCATGTGCGCCGGGGCGAGGATCCCCCACGACACGATCAGGAAAATGAAACCGGCGGAGAAAAGCATTTGCATGTGGGCCCCTGTGATGCAAGCGGTGTGCGATATTGATGGCCTTGCCGGAGGCGGGCGCCACCGATGCGCGGCGCAAGGCCTTCCCTGCAAAGGAAAGCGGTGCGCCGCACAGGCCGGGCGCGGCCCAGGTGGACCGCATATGAACGAAGGCGGATCAGGTGATCGCCATATTGGGATGCAGGGCTCCGGCACGCCGGCAGCACTACTCATCCATTATATCCGAAACAATTAATTTGCACAAATATAGATACTTCAGTGGAATATTTCTCGCCCCGCCTGGTCGCTCGAATGTTTGACATGCGGATAGTCCCGAGGCATACTGCACAGACATGTTAGCGCTATCAAGTATTATCTGCACAGACGCGAACGGAGAGCCCAGGCTCTCCGCACAATAACGGAGACAACACATGCTTACACGCGGGGACGCAGATCCGGGCAGCGCCACGCTTGGCGAGGCCACGCGCGCGGAGACCACCGCCAAGCCGGCGGACAGGGCTCTTACCTGGCGCGAAAAGCTCAGCTACGGCATCGCCGACATGGGGTTCAACTTCTTCTGGACCAACGTCGCCACCTTCCTGCTGATCTTCTACACCGACACCTTCGGCATCTCGGCCGCGGCTGCCGCGACCCTGATGTCGGTCATCAAGATCGTCAACGCCTTCACCGACCCCATGATCGGCGCCGCGGCCGACCGCACCGCGACCCGCTTCGGCAAGTTTCGTCCCTACCTGGTCTGGATGTCGATTCCGCTGGGCGCGGCCGCGGTGCTCACCTACACCACGCCCGACCTCGAAGGCGACGCCAAGCTGGCCTGGGCCTACGGCACCTACCTGATGATGATGGTCTGCTATACCTGCGTGAACATCCCCTACAACGCGCTGTCGGGCGTGATGTCGGCCGATCCGCAGGAGCGCTCCACCATCAACGGTCTGCGCTTCATCTTCGCCTTCGCCGGCAGCACCCTGGTCACCGCCGCCACGCCCTCGATGGTGCAGTGGCTGGGCGCCGGCAACGATGCGCGCGGCTGGCAGCTGACCATGGCCGCCTGGAGCGTGGCCGCCGCCCTGCTCTTCCTGGTCACCTTCCTCAACACCCGCGAGCGGGTGGCGCCGATGCCGGGCCAGAAGTCGGACATCAAGCGCGACATCCTCGACCTGATGGCCAACCGCCCGTGGATGGTGCTGTTCGTGCTGGCCCTGGTGATCATGGTGACCATCACCCTGCGCACCACCACCGCCGCCTACTACTTCAAGTACGTGGTCAACCGCCCCGAGCTGATGGCCACCTTCGTGCCCACCTACATGGTGGCCGCCGCGGTCGGCGCGGCCTGCACGCCCCTGCTGACGCGCTTCGTCGACAAGAAGCGCTTGATGATCGTGCTCATGAGCGCGACCGCGGTCTTGTCGTCCGCCTTCTTCTTCATCCCGCCCGAGCGCATCGACCTGATGTTCGCGCTGCAGGCCGGCCTGGGCCTGGTGCTCGGTCCCAAGTCGCCGCTGGCCTTCTCGATGTACGCCGACACCGCCGACTACAACGAGTGGCGCACCGGCCGCCGCGCCACCGCCATGACCTTCGCCGCCGCGACCTTCTCGCAGAAGCTCGGCACCGCGCTGGCGGTGGCCGTGATCGGCTCGGTGTTCACCGCGCTCGGCTATGTGCCGAACGCCGCCCAGAGCACCGGCTCGCAGGCGGGCATCGTGTGGCTGATGTCCTTCGTGCCCGCCGCCTTCGCCCTGGCGGCGGTACTGACCATGTGCTTCTATAACCTCGACGCCAAACAGCTGGCCCGCATGCAGGCCGAACTGGCCGCGCGCAAGGCCGGCGCGTGACTGACCTGGAGATGTAATGCTGAACCCCACCGAGAACGGCGCCCGCTACGAACTGCACAGCCCCACCGCCATGCCCAAGGCCGGCGGCTTCCTGTGGAACCGCAAGATGATGATCCAGGTCACCTGCCGCGGCTATGCCACCGCCCAGTTCATGCAGCCGGAGCCGGCCAAGTACTCGTACGCGCCCAACCTGGAGGCCAAGACCTTCATGCAGCCGGAGCAGGCCTATTACGCCCACCATCCGGGCCGCTTCTTCTACGTGAAGGACGAAGAGACGGGCGAAGTCTTCTCGGCGCCCTACGAGCCGGTGCGCGGTGAACTGGACCGCTTCGTGTTCTCGGTCGGCCAGGGCGACCTGCGCTGGACCGTCGAGAAGCTCGGCATCCGCGTCGAGCTGAACCTCGGCCTGCCGGTCGAAGACGTCGCCGAACTGTGGTCGCTGAGGGTCACGAACCTGTCCGGCCGCCCGCGCCGCATCAGCGTCTATCCGTATTTCACGGTCGGCTACATGTCGTGGATGAACCAGTCGGCCGAGTACCGCGCCGACCTGGGCGGCATCGTGGCGTCCTGCGTTACGCCCTACCAGAAGCTGCAGGACTACTTCAAGAACCGCCTGTTCAAGGACAAGACCTACCTGCTGTGCGAGAACCCGCCCGACGCCTGGGAAGCCAACCAGCTGGCCTTCGAAGGCGAAGGCGGACTGCATGCGCCGTCCGGCCTGGACGCGGAACGCCTGGCCGGCGGCGACGCGCGCTACGAGACGCCGGTGGCCGCGCTGCAGTACCGCCTCGCGCTGGCGCCGAACGGGACCAGCGTCCAGCGCTTCCTGTTCGGTCCCGCCTACGACGACGCCGAGATCGCGGCCATGCGCGCGCGCTACCTGAGCGCGGAAGGCTTCGCGGACGCCGCGCGCGCCCAGGAAGCCTACCTGCTTGAAGGCGCCGGCTGCGTCGAAATCGAGACGCCCGACAAGGAACTGGACAACTTCGTCAACCACTGGCTGGCGCGCCAGGTCTACTACCACGGCGACGTGAACCGCCTGAGCACCGACCCGCAGACCCGCAACTACCTGCAGGACAACATGGGCATGGCCTTCGTCAAGCCCGCGGTGGCGCGCGCCGCCTTCCTGCACGCCCTCACCCAGCAGGAAGCCAGCGGCGCCATGCCCGACGGGATCCTGCTGTTCGAAGGCGCGGAGCTCAAGTACATCAACCAGATCCCGCACACCGACCACTGCGTGTGGCTGCCGGTCTGCCTGCGCGCCTATCTCGACGAGACCGGCGACGAGGGCATCCTGTCCGAGCAGGTCGCGGCCCATGACGGCACGCGCACGGCCTTCGAGCGCATCTCGATGGCGATGGACTGGCTGCTGCACAAGCGCGACGGGCGCGGCCTGAGCTACATCGAGCAGGGCGACTGGTGCGATCCGATGAACATGGTCGGCTACAAGGGCCGGGGCGTATCCGGCTGGCTGACGGTGGCCGCGGCCTACGCCCTGAACATCTGGGCCGACGTCTGCGCCGCGCGCGGCGAGGAGCGCCTGTCCGCTCACTTCCGCGCCGGCGCAAGCGCCATGAACGAGGCGGCCAATACCCACCTGTGGGACGGCGCCTGGTTCGGGCGCGGCATCACCGACGACGGCGTCAAGTTCGGCGTTGCCGCCGACCTCGAGGGCCGCATCTACCTGAACCCGCAGAGCTGGGCCATCCTGGGCGGCGCGGCCAGCGAGGAACAGCGCGCGCTGATGCTGGCCCAGGTCGACGCCCAGCTGGACACGCCTTATGGCGTGCAGATGTTCGCCCCGCCCTACAGCAAGATGCGCGAGGACGTCGGCCGCGTCACCCAGAAGCACCCCGGCTCGGCCGAGAACGGCGCGGTCTACAACCATGCCTCGGTGTTCTACATCTACAGCCTGTACACCGTGGGCGAGACCGAGCGCGCCTTCGGCGCCCTGCGCAAGATGATTCCCGGGCCCGATGCAAACGACTACCTGCGGCGCGGCCAGCTGCCGGTGTTCATCCCGAACTACTACCGCGGCGCCTACAAGGAATACCCGCGCACGGCGGGCCGTTCGAGCCAGCTGTTCAACACCGGCACGATTTCCTGGGTCTACCGCAGCGTGATCGAAGGCCTGTGCGGCCTGAAGGGCGATGCACGGGGATTGACGGTGGCGCCGCAGCTGCCGCGGGCCTGGCCAGGCATGAAGATCACCCGCCGTTTCCGCGGCGCGACTTTCCACGTGGAGGTCACGCGCGGGTCCGGCAATGGCGTGCAGGTCGTATGCGACGGCGAAGTGCTGCCTGCCGGCCGCATCGAGGGCATCGAGGCCGGCCGCAGCTACACGCTCGAGGTCCTGGTTCCCTGACGCGGCAGGAGGGACTCAGTCGCCGGGGCCCTCGCCCGGCATGGTGTCGGCCATCAGGCGCAGCTCTTCGGGCGTGAGTTCTTCCGGCTTCTTGTTCTTGAGGCCGTCCACGTCGGCCGGTGGAGAGGCGGGCGCCTCCTGCCTGCTGGCGCCCTGCTCGCCCTGGTGCTGGCGCTGTTCCTCCTGCGGTTCGGGCTGCTGTTCCCGGCCGCTCTGCGGGTTCTTGTTCGGCTGATCGTTGCTCATGCTGTGCTCCCTGCTGTCACATGAATTCGGAAGACCCAGTGTGGCACAGGGAGCGATTCGGCGGCGTACCGCTTACACCACCTCGTTCCAGGTCGGCTTGCTGATATAGGGACGGGCGTACTCGCAATACATGCCGTCGTATTGCGCGACTTGCTTGCCGCCGTCCTTGAGCACATAGTGGAACTGGTTGCAGGGCGTGTCGCCGATCGGATGCTCGCCGACCTTGGTGATCGACACATGGTACTTGTTGCCCTTCCAGCCCACGCTCTGGCCCTGTTTCAGGGCCACCAGCAGCTTGGCGAACTCGGCCGAATAATCGCCGCCTTTCTTGATGAGTCCATGGCCGCCCCAGGCGTCGAAGGCGTAGCCGCCCTCGCAGCCGTGGCAGCGGATCTTGCTGGCTTCGCGGAAAGCGTGCTTGGCTTCGCGCGCCTGCTTGAACTCGAAGTCGCGGAAGCTGTGGACCGCGCAGGCGGCGTTCTCCGGCCATAGGCCGGCAGGTTCGAAGCTCTCCGGCCTGGCGCCAAGCAGCAGATTGTCTTCCTTCAAGCGCTTTTTGCAGCCTGCGGCAAGCGCTGGGGCGGCGGCGGCCTGCGGCGCCGGGGCGGCAAAGGCAGAGGAAGCAGCGGCAGGAATAGCGGAAATCGGCGCGCCCGCCGCCGCGGCGGTATCGGCCGCCTGCGACTGGTCTTGTTCCGGTGCGCCGCTGAAGGCGCGGTCGATGGCGCCGGTGACGGCGCGGTCGACATTGCCCGACACGGCGGCGCGCGCCGCGTTGACGGCGGAATTCTTCAGGAAGTCGCCGAAGGACTGGGCCTGGCTGTTCAGCGACAGGCAGGCGCCGCCCAGGAGGAGGATGAGCTGGATGTGTTTCATGGAGATCCCCAGGTTGGTCAAGGCAGCCGCGCAGGAAGGTCCGGCTTCCTGCGCTCACTGGCAAACCCGAAGTCTAGTGCGCAGGCGCGCCGCGGTCTCACATCACCGGTGGGGGGAGTTTTACGCGCCAGGCGCGGACCGGTGCGTCGCGCTGGCCAGGATGCGGCCCACCAGCGTGTCCGGATCGTCGCCGATACCGAGCGTCATCCCCGCCTCGTCGGGCTCCAGCGGCTCCAGGGTGCGCAACTGGCTGTCCAGCAGCGAGGCCGGCATGTAGTGTCCGGGACGCTCGCGCATGCGCGCTTCGATCAGCGCGCGCGCTCCTGCCAGGTGGACGAAGCGCACATTGCCTGCGCTGCGCAGGATGTCGCGGTAGGCGCGCTTGAGCGAAGAGCAGGACAGCACGATGCCCTGCCCCTGCGCGCGCAGGATCTCGTCGCGCAAGGCTTCGAGCCAGCCCTGGCGGTCCTCGTCCGTCAGGGCGATGCCCGCCGACATACGCGCCACGTTGGCCGGCGGATGAAAATCGTCCCCTTCCACGAAGCGCACGCCGAGCGCCGCGGCCAAGCGCGCGCCGACCGCGCTTTTGCCGCAACCGCATACGCCCATGACCACCCAGGCAATCCCATCGTGTTTTATCCGCATGCTTCTTTGATAGCGCTATCAAGGAGCCAGCATAACCGGCCTGCCGCGCGCTTGTAAAGCGGCGCGGCGGGCGAAGGGATGAACTGCGGGGCCGGTCAGGCCTTGCGTTTGCGGCGCAGGCCCATGGCGGCGGCGCCGAGGCCGAGCAGCAGCAGCGAAGCCGGCTCCGGCACCTCGGCCGGATCGGCCGGACGCTCGACCACGCTGCCGCTCAGGTTCAGGGTCAGCTTGTAGCCGGAACCGAGCGTGCTCGTGGCAAACGCGCCATCGGGCGCGGCGTCGGCGAAGGTGAACTCGTAGATGGCGCCGAAGGAACCGATCATGTCGGTCAGGAAGCTGGCGCCATAGTTGGTGCTTGCGCCCGCCGCCAAGGTGCCGAAATTAGCCACATTGGTCGTGAACCGGTTGCTCGAGTCGCCGCTTTCGCTGATGCCGGTCATGGTCAGGCCGACGCGGTCGCCCGCCAGGTTATGGATGAAGAACACCAGGTCGGCCACGGCATCGCCCTGGTAGACCGAACCGAAATTCAGGTTCATCACGGTGTTGCCCCAAGGATCGAACGACTGCGAGGCGTGCTCCAGGTAGCTGTAGCTGGCGGTGAGCGAGCCGAACCAGTCCAGGGTCGAGGCGGTGGTGGCCTGGCTGTTGTAGCTGTTCAGCGTGGTGTCCGCCGACAGCGAAGTCGCGGTGTGGGTCACGCCCACGGTGCCGCCGCCCACGTAGTCGTTCAGGTTGGCCGAGCCGACCGTGGCGTTATGGTTGAGCGTAGTGGAGGTGGCGCCGTTGTTGCACGCATCCTTCGGCTTGCCGGCGCAGCTGTCGCTGGCAGAGAGATTGGCGGTCGCCCCCGACACGTTGGTCGGCACCGTCAGCTTGATTGCGCTGCTGCCCGTACCGATGGCGTTGGCGTTGCCCATATTGCTGCCGGCACTGGTGCCCGCACTGCTCACGTTCGTGCTCTGCTTGTAGGTGGATGCCAGCCCTACGTTAACGCCGGTTAACACGCCGGTGGCGCTGTTGAACTGGCCCAGCGTGGTCGTTCCCAGATTGACGTTGGATTGGCTGGTGGCGCCATCGGACGCGTTCTTGTTGGCGCCCAGTGTGTCGTTGACCGAACGCGTCAGGTTGAAGTTGTTGGTGGTGGTCGTGATGAGGGTGGCGTGCGCCAGCGTCGGCATGGCGAGGGCGCCCACGGCGGCCAGCATGGCCACATGCATGGTTCTCTTTAACATTTTCATCCCTTGTTATAGGTTCCTATCATCTCGCCGAACCGGGCGGTTCAACGATTGCTGGAACTACGTGTACTTACGCAAATTGCGTGCCAAAGGATGCAAGGTACTGATACCGCTATCTATCTTTCTTTATCCACTCAGCATTGACAAGGGACGTTGTAAGTTTTACCGACAGCCACAAAATATTCCTGCTGGCAAGTGTGTGACTTCGGTAACGAAGCGCTTCAGGTGCTTTCGCGCTCGCGCACGGTAAAGCCGAGGTCGATGCGTTTCTGCTCCGGCTCCGTGCCCCCGATCACTTGCAGCAGCAGCTTGGCGGCTTCGAAGCCGATGCGGTAGCGCGGCGTGTCGATCGTGGTCAGCGAAGGCATCATCCATGCCGAGGCCGGCAAGTCGTTGAAGCCGCAGATGGCGATCCGGTCAGGCACCGGGATGCCACGCCGCTGGCAGTGGTAGATGGCGCCGTGGGCCAGGTCGTCGTTGCAGAAGAAAACCGCATCGCAATCGGGCACGCTGGCCAGCATCCGGTCCATCAGTTCCGCACCGAGGGCGATGGTGGAAGGCGCCGGCACCATGATTTCCAGGCGCGGGTCGGCCAGGCCGGCCGCCTGCATCGCCTGGCGGTACCCATCTGCACGGCGCAGGGTGCGCTCGTCGAGCTGGGCGCCGACGAAGCCGATGCGGCGATAGCCTTTGCCGATCAGGTGGCGCGTCATCTCGACGCCGGCGTCGAGCTGGGAAAAGCCCACCGACAGCACGTCCGGGCTGTCGGCCAGGTCCATCATCGACACCACCGGCACCCGCGAATTGGCCAGCATCTGCGCCACCGGCGGGCTGTGCGTGATGCTGGTCAGCAGGATGCCGTCCGGATTCGACTGCAGGTAGACGCGCAAGAGCTTTTCCTCCTCGCGGTCGGAGTAGTGCGTGTTGCCGATCAGGAGCTGGTAACGGCTGGGGCCGACCGCGTCGTGGATGCCGTCCAGCACCGCCGGGAACACGGCGTTCGACAGCGAAGGCACCAGCACCACGATCACATGCGATTGCGCCGAGGCCAGTGCGCGCGCCGCGCGGTTGGGCACGTAGCCGAGTTCGTCGACCGCCTGCTCCACCTTGACGCGGGTGGCTTCCGACACCAGCTGCGGCTGGCTGAGCGCGCGCGAGGCCGTCATGATCGATACCCCCGCCAGGGCCGCCACCTGTTCCAGCGTCGTGCGTCCCGTTCCCCTTGCCTTGCCACCGCTGCTTCTGCTCATCCGTCTTCCTGTTATCGTTATTCGCTTATTGCTGACCTGCCAGCCACCCCGGATTGCACCTTGCTTTAGCATCAATGTCAATATGTGGTGGGTGGCGCGCCGTGTTTCGGCTGTGGCTAATCCAACAAGTGGGTGGACAGCATAGCATCCGTTTGACGGATCGGAGCGACACTGCAGGCGCGGCAAGCGTGCGTTCCTTGACGCTGCGGGGGGCCTCGGGCAGAGTTCTTGCTATTGCCACGCAGCATCCGATAGCCTCCATGATCGATTACCAGCCGCCCGCCGTCGACGTCCAGCCCGCCACACCCGCCCCTTCCTTCGACCAGCAGTACGAGCAGGCGCGCAGCCTCGCCAACAGCGGCCAGCCGGCCCTGGCGGTGGCCGCCTATACCACGCTGCTGGCCCGCTCGCCGGGCAACGCCGACGTGCTGCTCGGACGCGGCATCGCCTACACGCGCCTGGAGCGCTGGAGCGAGGCGGAAGCCGACCTGAGGGCGGCCGCCCAGGCCTCGCCCGAGTACGCCGACGTCTGGTCCGCGCTGGGCGACCTGTACCGCTGGAGCGAGCGTCCCGACCAGGCCGTCGAGGCCTACACGCGCCTGCTGGCCCTGCAGCCGGACGCCCCCGCGCCCTGG
>NZ_JBAMDH010000025.1:0-91665 GCF_036961685.1 Massilia sp. DD77 | reverse complement strand
AAGCCGGCCGCGCTCGGGCGCCAGCCGCCGGCGCCCTGCGGCAAGTCGGGGATCAGGGGGATATCGAGCTCACCCGGCTCCGGCGCCGCGGCCTCGGCGCCGAACAGGCGGCGCAACTGCTGCGACATCGACGCCTCGCGCCGGGCGCGCTCGGCCTTGCGGGCGGCGCTGTCGTCGGTCTTGGCGAAGCGGTCGGCGCCGCGTGCACGCGCCGGCTTGAGCTTCTCGTTGAGGGCCTCGTACATCGGGCCCAGGTCGAACACCAGGCCGGGGCGCAGCAGCGGCGCCACCAGGCCATGCGCCTCGGCGTCGGGTTCGAACTCGCGCCAGGCTTCCTCCAGCGCGACCAGGAAGACTTCCGGGCGGAAGGGATTGCCCGCGGCGCGCACCAGGTCGCGCCCGAGCAGCACGCCAAGGCGCACGCCCAGGCAGGCGAGCTGCTCGGAAAACTGGATGTCGAAGGGGCGGCTGACGGCGCTGAAGGCCAGCTTCTGGTCGATCTCTTCCAGAGGTACCAGGCTCAGCGCGACCGGCGCGGGGGCGGCCGGCTGCGGGTTCAAGGTCGAGAGTTCCTTGCGCAGGGCCAGTTCGATCCCGCTGCAAGCCAGGTGGAAGTAGGCGTAGGCGTTTTCCCTGAGCAAGTTACCGGACTTGATGCGGCGCGCGGCCAGCCTGGGATCGGGGCCGGCGCCCGTCATGTCGAGCATGGCCGCCACCATGCGGTGGACCATGTTCATCAGCTGGCCCTTGGCATGGCGGCAGGCGATACCGGCGAGCGCATCCAGGGCCGCCTGCCGGTCGGCGGCGGCCTTGCGGGCGGCGGGCGTCTGTGCGGATGGAGTGGCCATGGCGTCAAGCGGAGTCGATTCCCCCATTGTGCCACACTATTTCCATAAGGCAATAACAACGGCGATATTTCTGAAAACATGTTGCTGTATCCCTGCAGGATGGACTAACTCATCAGGAAATAATTGCTTTCAGATTGTAGGAGCGTCTCCTACACTGCATCAGGCGGTGTTCCGATAGCGATGCATCAACTCGAAAAGCATGATGAATTCACCGGACATGCCACGAATCATTCGGACATCGCCGAGTAGAAGTCCTCTCCCACTTTGAAAGGAAACATCATGGCCTCGAAGCAAGGTAGCAAGCGCGGCTCGTCCCAGCAGGACGCCAGCCGTCAGAGCAGCAAGAGCTCGGGCAACAAGCAATCGGGTTCCTCGGGCTCCGGATCGGGCTCGGGCGGCGGCACCCGCGGCGGCACCCCGGAGCAGCACGCCGAAGCCGGCCGTCAAAGCCACAAGAACGACAAGCGTTGAGTGCTTTGCTCCGGCCGGCCCGGAGCCGCCAGCCCGCCGAGCACATGCCGGCGGGCTTTTCTTCATCTATATGTCGGACAAGGCGCCGTGGCGATGGCGCAAGAACTATAGGCTATGCAGATAAGCGGCCTCCGCACATCGGACAATCCGATGCGCACGCCGCCCGCCGCCGCTCAAATATTACGCAGGATGGCGCCCTTGGGCGGCGCGAAATCGCGGATATCGTTCACCAGGCCGGCGGTCTTGGCGTCGCGCGCATTCAGGTGCAGGTCGGAATACTGGTGGATGCTCCACTGCTCCGGGGTCAGCTCGACCGTCTTGCGCAGGATCGACTCGGTACGCGCGTCGTCGGCGCGCAGGCCCTCGACGATGATGTTGAGCGCATCCGGACGCGAACCCGGCGAAGCGGTCGCATGCGACTTGTGGACCATGAAGCGCGCCGTGTCGCTGCAATAGCGCTCGCTGCCGCACAGGTAGAGGATGACCGCGATCGAGGCCACCGCCCCGCCGTTGTACATCACAAACTTGATCGGTGAACTGGCCATGAAGTTGTACAGGCACAGGCCGTCGCTCACGTAGCCGCCATTGGACTGCACCAGGATGTGGGCAGTCTCGATGCCGTCCTCGGTCATGGCGGCGACCGCGTCGAACACCCGGTGGACCATGTCGCTATTGACGTCGCCGGACAGCGTGAACCAGCCTGTTTTTTCCTGTTGTGATTTGTCTTCGCTCATAGTTTTTTCCGCGGCAAGGTGTGTGCCTTAAGTGTAGCAAAACCGCCGAAGGAGGCCTGCCACCATGCGTCTATAGTGCGCGGCAATGCTTTTAGGAATCGAACTGCGGCCCACGGGCCGTCATCCCCGCGACGGCGGGGAGTTATTGCCGCCAGTGGCGGCAATAACGTTTACAGGGTGCAGGCCGCCGCTTTTGCCCCCTCTTCTCCCCTCTTGGCTGGTTGACACCAGGCTCCCTCTAGCATATCCTCCACAGTCTTGACCGGGAGAGCGCAGCACGCTGCCGCCGAAGGGGCACTACCCACAAACTCTCAGGCAAAAGGACCGGTCAAGGAGCGGCGGCGCATGGCGCAGCCGGCTCAACTCTGGAGAGCGGCCGCGGCTCGGCATGAGCGAGCGGCCCACCGAAGGGGCAGGCGGCTTTGCCGCTATCTCTCAGGTACCAAGGACAGAGGGGATTGAAGCGCACGGCGACGTGCCCGCTCCCCTATTCACCTGCCCTGAGGATTCCATGACGCTCAAAGCGACTCCGCTCAATTCCGCTCACCGTGCCGCCGGCGCCAAGATGGTCGACTTCGGCGGCTGGGACATGCCGGTCAACTACGGCTCCCAGATCGAGGAGCACAACGCGGTGCGCACTGACGCCGGCATGTTCGACGTGTCCCATATGTGCGTGGTCGACCTCAAGGGCGCCAATGTGCGGGCTTTCCTGCGCGGCCTGCTGGCCAACAACGTCGACAAGCTGCAGGTCCCGGGCAAGGCCCTCTACTCCTGCATGCTGAACCCTGAAGGCGGCGTGATCGACGACCTGATCGTCTACTTCTTCAGCGAAGACTGGTTCCGCATCGTGGTCAACGCCGGCACCGCCGACAAGGACGTGGCCTGGATGAACCAGCAGAACGCCGCCACCAATGCCGGCCTCACCATCACCCAGCGCCGCGATCGCAGTGACCAGAACCTCGATCCTATCGCCCTGATCGCCGTGCAGGGCCCGAACGCCCGCGCCAAGGCCTGGGACGTGCTGCCGGAAACGAAAGCCGCTTCGGAAGCGCTCAAGCCCTTCAACGTCGTCATCGTCCCCGACACGGCGTTTGGCGAAGTCATGGTCGCGCGCACCGGCTACACCGGCGAGGACGGCTTCGAGATCGGCGTCTCCGCGGACAAGGCCGAAGCCCTGTGGAACGCCTTCGCCGCCGCCGGCATCAAGCCGGCCGGCCTGGGCGCGCGCGACACCCTGCGCCTGGAAGCCGGCATGAACCTCTACGGCCAGGACATGGACGAGACCGTGAACCCGCTGGACGCCGGCCTGGGCTGGACCATCGACCTGGTCTCCGAGCGCGACTTCATCGGCAAGGCCGCGCTCCAGGCCAAGGGCCAGCAGGCCAACTTCGTCGGCCTGATCCTGCGCGAGAAAGGCGGCATCCTGCGCGCCCACCAGAAAGTGATCAGCGCCGCCGGCAACGAAGGCGAAATCACCAGCGGCACCTTCAGCCCGAGCATGCAGCAGGCGATCGCCCTCGCGCGTGTGCCGCTGGACGTGGCGATCGGCGACACCGTGCAGGTCGTGATCCGCGACAAGCAGCTGGCAGCCTCGGTCGTCAAGCTGCCCTTCGTTCGCAACGGCAAAGTGCTCGCCGCCTAATAGAACAAGCAAATATAATCACCGCGTCACCCACCCCAGGAGCAAAAACATGAACATCCCTACCGACCTGAAATACACCGAGTCCCACGAGTGGGTCCGCCGCGAGGCTGACGGCACCCTGACCGTCGGCATCACCGAATACGCGCAGGACGCACTGGGCGACATCGTGTTCGTCGAACTGCCGCAGGTCGGCAAGGCCTTTACCGCCGGCGACGACGCCGCCGTGGTGGAGTCGGTCAAGGCGGCGAGCGACATCTACGCCCCGGTGTCGGGCACCGTCACCGCCGTGAATCAGCCGGTCGCCGATGCGCCGGACTCGATCAACCAGGACGCCTATGGCGCCTGGCTGTTCAAGCTGCAGCCCGCCGATGCGGCGAGCTTCGACGCGCTGATGGATGCCGACGCCTACGGCAAGACCACCGACAACTGATCCTCAAGAGAGGCGCGCCGTCCACCACGGCGCGCCTTTTTCGTATTCCAGGCTTCCCGACTCTTCACGAATTTCTTCATTCCCGCCAGCCCATAAGGCGCCGGCAATTCATCTGGCCACCATCATGACCCGTTCCAGCCTCACCCAACTCGAAGCCCGCGATTCGTTCATCCCGCGCCATATCGGCCCGTCCGAATCCGAACAGGCAGCCATGCTGTCGACCCTCGGCTACGCCTCGCGCGCAGCCCTGATCGACGCCGTGGTCCCTGCCAACATCCGCCGCAAGGACACGCTGGACCTGGGCCAGTTCGCCGAGCCGCGCACCGAGGAAGACGCGCTTGCCGTCCTGAAAGCGCTGGCGTCGAAGAACAAGGTCATGAAGTCGATGATCGGCCAGGGCTACTACGGCACCCACACTCCGAAGGTCATCCTGCGCAACATCTTCGAGAACCCGGCCTGGTACACCGCCTACACCCCCTACCAGCCCGAGATCTCGCAGGGCCGCCTGGAAGCGATCCTGAACTTCCAGCAGACCATCACCGACCTGACCGGCATGGGCATCGCCAACTCCTCGATGCTGGACGAAGGCACCGCCGCCGCCGAAGCCATGACCCTGCTGCAGCGTGTCGGCAAGTCGGCCTCGAAGGTGTTCTACGTGGCCGACGACGTGCTGCCGCAGACCCGCGAAGTGATCGAGACCCGCGCCAAGCCGATCGGCGTCGAAGTGCGCACCATCGCGGCAAGCGATGTCGAAACCCTGAACGAAACCTGCTTCGGCGTGCTGCTGCAGTACCCGGGCGTGAACGGCGAAGTGCGCGACTACCGCGCCGCCGTGGAGCACCTGCACGCCGCCGGCGCGATGGTGGTCGTGGCCGCCGACCTGCTGGCCCTGACCATGCTCACCCCGCCGGGCGAATGGGGCGCCGACGTGGTCGTCGGCAACAGCCAGCGCTTCGGCGTGCCGCTCGGCTTCGGCGGCCCGCATGCCGGCTACCTGGCCACCCGAGACGAATTCAAGCGCAGCATGGCGGGCCGCCTGGTCGGCGTCACCGTCGATGCGCAGGGCAACCAGGCCTACCGCCTGGCGCTGCAGACGCGCGAGCAGCACATCCGCCGCGAGAAGGCGACCTCGAACATCTGCACCGCCCAGGTGCTGCTGGCCGTGATGGCCGGCATGTACGCTGTCTACCACGGCCCGCAGGGCCTGAAGCAGATCGCCCAGCGCGTGCACCGCCAGACCGCCATCCTGGCCCGCGGCCTGCAGCAGCTCGGCGCCGAGGTGCTCAACACCACCTACTTCGACACCCTGACCATCAAGGGCGACGCGGGCGCGCTGCACACCGCCGCCAACGAGGCCGGCATCAACCTGCGCCGCATCGACGACCAGCACGTGGGCATCTCGCTCGACGAGACCACCACCCGCGACGACCTGGCCGCGCTGTTCGGCATCTTCGGCAAAGGAAAGTCGATCGACATCGACGCCCTGGACGAGGACGTGGCGGACGCCTTCCCGGCCTCGCTCACCCGCGAAAGCGCCTACCTGACCCACCCGACCTTCCACCGCTATCACGCCGAGCACGAGATGCTGCGCTACCTGCGCTCGCTGGCCGACAAGGACCTGGCGCTGGACCGCACCATGATTCCCCTGGGCTCGTGCACCATGAAGCTGAACGCGACCTCGGAAATGATCCCGGTCACCTGGCCGGAGTTCTCGAACATCCACCCGTTCGCACCGAACGACCAGACCGTGGGCTACCGCGAGATGATCGACCAGCTGGAAGCCATGCTGTGCGCCGCCACCGGCTACGCCGCCATCTCGCTGCAGCCGAACGCCGGTTCCCAAGGAGAATACGCGGGCCTGCTCGTTATTCAGAAATATCATGAGTCGCGTGGCGAAGGCCACCGCAACATCTGCCTGATCCCGTCCTCGGCCCACGGCACCAACCCGGCCTCGGCCAGCATGGTCGGCATGAAGGTGGTCGTCACCGCCTGCGACGAGAACGGCAACGTCGACCTGGACGACCTGAAGGCCAAGGCCGAGCAGTACAGCAAGGACCTGGCCTGCGTCATGGTCACCTACCCGTCGACCCACGGCGTATTCGAGGAAGGCATCAAGGAACTGTGCGAGATCGTGCACGCCCACGGCGGGCAGGTCTATGTCGACGGCGCCAACATGAACGCGATGGTCGGCGTGGCCGCGCCGGGCGCCTTCGGCGGCGACGTCAGCCACCTGAACCTGCACAAGACCTTCTGCATCCCGCACGGCGGCGGCGGCCCCGGCGTGGGCCCGATCGGCGTCGGCGCGCACCTGGCCAAGTTCCTGCCGAACCAGCTCTCGACCGGCTACGTCCGCGACGAACAGGGCATCGGCGCGGTCAGCGCGGCGGCCTACGGCTCGGCCTCGATCCTGCCGATCTCGTGGATGTACATCGCGATGATGGGCGCGCAAGGCCTGACCGCCGCGACCGAAGTGGCGATCCTGAACGCCAACTACATCGCGCGCCGCCTGGCTCCGCACTACCCGGTGCTGTACACCGGCCACGACGGCCTGGTCGCGCACGAGTGCATCATCGACCTGCGCCCGCTGCAGGACAAGACCGGCATCAGCAACGAAGACGTGGCCAAGCGCCTGATGGACTTCGGCTTCCATGCCCCGACCATGAGCTTCCCGGTGCCCGGCACCCTGATGATCGAGCCGACCGAGTCGGAATCGAAGGCGGAGCTGGACCGCTTCATCGAAGCGATGATCACCATCCACGCCGAGATCGTGAAGGTCGAGCGCGGCGAGTACGACAAGATGGACAACCCGCTCAAGGGCGCCCCGCACACCGCGGACGTGGTCACCGCCGACGACTGGCAGCACGGCTACACCCGTGAAGTGGCGGCCTTCCCGGTCGCTTCGCTGCGCAAGAAGAAGTACTGGCCGCCGGTCGGCCGCGCCGACAACGTGTACGGCGACCGCAACCTGTTCTGCGGCTGCGCACCGATCAGCGACTACGAGTAAGCCATCGTAGCCTGCGCTTTCACTTGCGGCTGGACGCCAGCCGCAAGTGGGAGGCCGGATAACGGCGGCGCTCGCGCGCGAGTTCGCGTGGGGTTTCCTGTCCACCTGCGCCGTTTTCCTTTTCCACCACCGGTTCCGCGGGCGGCTCTGCCGGCGGCTCTGCGAGCCGGAAGCCCGCCATGGTGCGCGACAGCGCCAGCGCCTGCATCTGCAGGGTGCGCGCGGCCAGCGCCGCCTCCTCGACCAGGGTGGTGTTCTGGCGCGTCACCTGGTCCATGCGCACGATGGCCTGGTTCACGTCCTGCAAATTCGACTCCTGGCCCAGGCTGACCGAGCCGATTCGGTTCACGATGTCTTCCACCTGGCGTACCGAGCTGGCGATCTGCTGCATGCTGCTGCCGGCCTGCGCCGCCCAGGCGGCGCCGCCGTCGATCTCGTTCACCGACTGCGTGGCCAGCACCCGGATCTCGCCCGCCGACGCCGTCACGCGCCGCGCCAGCTGGCGCATTTCCGAGGTCACCGCCGCCATGCCGGCGGCGTCAAGTCCCTTGCGCGCCGCGTCCAGCCCGGCGTTGAGCGCCAGCGTGTTGGCCTGCGCCGCCAGGGCGTCGAGCGCGTCCACGATCTCCACCACCCGTAACGCGCTGCGCTTGCCCGAGGCCAGCGCCGCCACCAGGCGCTCGACCACCCCGCCGCCCTCGTGCGCCGCTTCTCCCGCCGATGCCGCCAGCTGGTTGGCGGCATGCGCGCCGTCGGCCGCCAGGCCGACGCTGGCCTCCAGTTCCTTCATCGAGCCCGCCGTGTCCAGCATCGAGTTGGCCCCGAATACGGCGCGGCTACCCAGGCTCAGGCTGCCCAGCTTGATGTCGCGCGAGGCTATGCCGATCAGGCGCGCCGATTCCAGGATGCTGCGCAAGGTGCCGTTCAGGTGGCGGATGCTGGCGTCCAGGGCGCGCGAGGTGTCGGCGATCTCGTCGCCGCCGTAGGCGCGCTCGCGCACCGTCAGGTCGCCGCTGGCCAGCCCGCTGGCGGCGGCGCCGATGCCGCGGATCTCGTCCAGCAGCAGGCGCCGCACGGCGAAGCTGATCGCCAGCGAGATGCCGACGGCAAGCGCGATCACGATGGGCATCAGGGTCGACACCAGGCGGAAGTCCGCGCTGGCGCTGTCCGACGCCTGGCGCGTCAGCCTCTCCTCGATCAGGGTCAGGTCGGTCAGGCGCCGGGCGACCACGGCGAAGGCGCTTTCCGCCTTGAGCATGGCATTGGCCGAGATCGACCCGTCCATCGGGGCCAGCTCGATCACGTCGCGCACCGCGGCGGCATAAGCCTGGTGGGCGCTGACGGCCTGCGCCACGTGGCGGCGCTCCGCCGCGTGCGGGCCGGTCATGCGCGCCAGCCGCGCCAGGCCGGCGCCGATGCGCTCGTGCTGGAACAGGATGTCGCGCCGCAGCGGCTCGGTACGGGCGACGGGAAAGCTGCCGCCCATCCAGCTCAGCAGCCGGTAGATATCGGCATGGGCCCTCTGCGACTGCGCCGCCAGGTCCCCGGCGGCGCGCATGTTGGCGGCGCGCTGGCCGACGATGGATTCGAGCGAGGCGTTCTGGCGCACCATCGCGACATAGGCGGAACAGGACAGCAGCACCAGCAGGAACAGCACCGCGCCGGGGGCCAGCAGCAGCTTGGGACCGATGCGAAGGCGGGCCAGCATGATCAGCCCGCGCGCACGAGGCTGGAAGGCGGGGAGAAAGGCGATGGGGTCATGGCGTCCTCCGGTTGAGCGCACAAAGTTTCCCAAGTGCATTCAAGGAATTTACCCGAAGGAGGACGGCGGATAGTTGTTCCAGCTCAACAGCCCGGCTGCGACGCGTCGCGGCCAGGCGCGAGGATGCGCGCGACGCTGGGCTAGGCCTTCAGCTGGTCCAGCGTCTTGCCGCCCGCCAGGGCCTCGGCCACCCATGCCGGCCGGCGTCCGCGGCCGGTCCAGGTCTGGGACGCATCGGCCGGATTGCGGTATTGCCCGCCCTCCCCCGCGGCCTTGGCCTTGCCCTTGCCGGTCTTGCCGGTCTTGCCGGTCTTGCCTGCCTTGGCCGATTTGGTCGAGAGCAGCTCGTCGACGCTGACACCCAGGTTCCTGGTCAGCGCCAGGATCTGCTCGCGCGCCTTCTTCACCTCGTCCTGCTGGCGCGCCTTGATCTGCTTTTCGACCTCGAATTGCAGGCCCTTCAGTTCGCCCAGGTTATAGCTCGACAGATCGATGTTCGCCATGCTCTTCCTTTGACAATGTGTGGTGACGCAAGCGTATCATGTTCATCCCGAACTGGCCGGCAAGTTCGAGACATCCGAAACACGCTTATCCAAGATGCGTGGACAGCGCTCGCGCGCCTCAGGCAGCCTGGCGTTCCCGCCAGCGCCGCACGTAGCTCTCGGCCAGCTCGGACTCGCCCTGTTCCCTCAGCCAGGCATAGGCGCGCTCGCAGACCGCCTCGGTGGCGTCCGGATCGGCCTGCATGGCCCGCTCCAGCAGATCCAATCCTTCGCGCTCGCCGCGTTCCAGGCGCGCCACGCCCTCGATGTAGAGGCCGAGGGCATGGCCGGCGTTGCGCGTGTTGAAGGCGGCCAGCGGCGTGCAGACGTCGGTCGCCGGCTCGTAGCGCATGATGAGGCGCAGCATTTCCAGCTGCTGGGCGGCGTCGGGTTGCGCCAGGGCGCGCAGCTCGCGCAGGCGGGTGCGCTCTCCCTGGATCTCGGCATGGCGCAGCGCCCACGGTTCGGCCACCTCCCTGGCCCACTGCGCCTGCAGCTCGGCGCGCAGGGGCGCCAGGCCGTCGCCGAACCAGGCCTGGGCGGCGGCCGCGCCCCCGAGCGCCGGCGGCAGCGCCTGCGGGCCGTCCCGGTCGCCGTTCTCTTCCTGATGCCGGGCCAGCGCAGCCAGGCGCGCGCGCAGGGTCGGGTGGGTATCGGCGAAATGGCCCTGGCGGTCGAGGGCGCCGTCGAGCCAGTTCTTGAGGGTGTCCGCCGCACAAGGCCTGCGCGCGTACTCGGCCCAGCCATGCAGCAGGTCGGCGGGCGGCGCGGATTCCGCATCGACGCGCCCGTAAGTGAGCTCCATGTATTGCTCGTAGTGCGGCGCCACCAGGTTGACGCGCTTGAGCGCATGCGCGGCGCTGGCCGCGCCCACCAGTTCGGCCGCGGCGGCGTCGGCGCGGTACTCGTCGGCGCGCGCCATCACATAGGTATAGGCATTGAAGTAAGGCGCGTACCAGCGCACCAGGGGCCTGGCCAGCCTGGCCGCCCGGCCTTCGAAATGGTCGAGGTGCGCCTGGACCGTGTCCCAGGTGTGGCGCAGGCGGTAGATGAAGGCCGAGAAGCGTCCGTGCGCACCGGCCAGGTGGCCGTACTCGTGGGCCACGATGGCCAGCGCCTCGTCGGGACCCAGGCATTCCAGCAGGGGCAGGCCGAGCAGCAGATAGTTGCGTGGAAAGCCCACCAGGCCAAAGGCCGGACGCTGCACCACGGCCGCGTTGACGTCGTTCACCACCAGTACATGGTGGAAGCGCGGGCCTCCCATCCTGCATCGCATGCCGTCCAGGGCCGCGAACAGGGCCGGCGCTTCCGCGCGCGATATCTCGCGTCCGCATGGGGCGGGAAAGCGCACGAACAGCGCCTGCAGGCCCGACTTGAGGGTGAACCAGAGCGGCACCGCCAGCAGGAACAGCAGCTTGCCGAACTTCGCCAGCAGCAGGAGCATCAGGGCGCCGCCGCTGTAGGCCATGGCCGCCGCGATGCCGGCCAGCGCCACCAGTCCCGCACCCAGGGCCGCCAGCACCAGGCCCAGGATGAGGAATCCCAGCAAGGCAAGCAGGGCCACCTTGGCCCGGTAGTGGCCGGGTGCCGCGGCGCTCTCCCGTTCCAGGCGCCGCACCATGCCGTCGAAACGATCCATGTCCATGTCTGCCCCCGTGGTTCGCCGTGGCCGCGCCAGGCAAGAATTCAGTATAGGACGGGACCGCTGAGCAAATTCTCACCGATTGTCACGAATTCGCACGGCCGTGCAGGCCAGGGCGCGCCCAGTGGCGCAAGCCTCTCATTGGCGCAAGATCTTGATCTGCGCGCCGGCGTCCGCGCTCTGTTTTTTCGACAGGGCCGGCACGGCGCCCAGCGCCTTCTCATAGGCCCCCAGCGCTTTCGCCTTGTTGCCGCCTGCCTGCAGCGACTGGCCCAGGCGGTAGTAGACCGCGCCCTGCGGATAGACCTTGGCTGCCTGCTCCAGCAGCGGAATCGCTTCCGCGTGCCTGCCCTGCTCCTGGCGCAGGCGCGCCTGGCCGTACAGGCCCAGTTCGCTGTTCGGATAGGCGGCCTGCAGCTCGCGGAAAATGCGCTCGCTGTCGGCGTGGCGCTTTTCCATCAGCAAGCCCATGCCCAGGGCCCAGAGCGCGTCGCGGCGCTGCTCCGCCAGGTCGCTGCCGGGTGCCGCGTTCACCGCACGCGCCAGGCGTTCGGCCAGCGCGTATTCGTCTTCCCTGGCGGCGATACGCGCCTGCATCAGTTGGGCAGCCTCGGGGCTGCGCCTCGCGGTCTCGGCGGCCAGGGCGCGGCCCTTGTCCACGCCGCCGCCCACGATGCCGGGCGCCATCAGGTAGTACTGAAGCAGCAAAAAGCGCGCATCGACGTTGCCGGGATCGAGATCGACCGCCTTGCGGAAGGCGTCGCGGATCTTGCCGGCATAGCCCATCGCCGAGAAGATGCCGGCGCCGACCGCCTTCGAGCCCAGCGCCGTCCCGAGCGCGGCATGACAGGCCGACTCGCGCGGGTGGGCGGCCACGCAGGCCTCGCCCAGCGACACCGCCTCGTCGACGCGCGCTTCGGGCGCGGTGGCCACGATGACGTCGACCTTGGCCGCCAGCGCCAGCGGGTCGCGCGGCGCGGCCGCCAGGGCCGCATCGGCCAGCCGCTCCGCTTCCAGGTAATTGCGCGCCTTCAGGGCGTCGCCGTAGGGCGTGGCCATGGCCGGGGCGGCCAGCATGAAGGAGGCGGCGAGCGCCGCGCGGGCGCTGGAGCGGAATCGGTGAACAGGACGTGGCATGGTTGCTTTTTCTTCCCGGTGCGGCCCGGCGGGCTGCGGATGAGTGTGGAAGGCAGGATTCTACGCGCGCCCCGGCCGGACGCTACCTGTTGGTTTGGATAGGATGGCGTCCGGCTCGCACCCGTAAAAAAGCCCGCCGGCGCGCAATGCGGGGCGGGCTTGGGGAGAGCGGATGACGCTTAGTCCAGCTTGGCCGCGTGCTCGCGGGTCGCGTGGAAGGTCAGCTTCGGCCAGCGTTCCTGGGTCAGGCGCAGGTTGACGCCCGAGGTGGCCAGGAAGGCCATGTTGCCGGCCGCATCGTAGGCGACCTGGTGGCCGAGCTGGTTCTCGAAGTCGGACAGGGATTTCTTGTCCTCGCTCGACACCCAGCGCGCGCTGCTGATGCTGCTGCTTTCGAAGACGGCGTCCACGCCGTACTCGTTGAGCAGGCGGCTGGCCACGACTTCGAACTGCAGCACGCCGACCGCACCCAGGATCAGGTCGCTGCCCAGCACCGGCTTGAACACCTGCACCGCGCCCTCCTCGCCCAGCTGCTGCAGGCCCTTGTGGAGCTGCTTCATCTTGAGCGGGTTACGGATGCGCACCGTGCGGAACAGGTCCGGCGCGAAGTACGGGATGCCGGTGAAGGTCAGGATCTCGCCCTCGCTGAAGCTGTCGCCGATCTGCATGTTGCCGTGGTTCGGCAAGCCGATGATGTCGCCGGCGTAGGCTTCCTCGACCTGTTCGCGGCTCGAGGCCATGAAGGTCACCACCGAGGACAGCTTGACGTCGCGTCCCAGGCGCAGGTGCTTGACCTTCATGCCCTTCTCGAAGCGTCCCGAGCACACGCGCAGGAAGGCGATGCGGTCGCGGTGGGCCGGGTCCATGTTGGCCTGGATCTTGAAGACGAAGCCCGAGAACGGAAGTTCTTCCGGCTTGACCGCGCGCACGGTGGCGTCGCGCTCGCGCGGGGCCGGGGCCCAGTCGACCAGCGCCGACAGGATCTCGCGCACGCCGAAGTTGTTGATCGCGGAACCGAAGAAGACCGGGGTCTGCACGCCCGACAGGAAGCGCTCCAGGTCGAACACGTGCGAGGCGCCGTGCACCAGCTCGACTTCCATCTTGAGCTGCTCGATCTCGAGCGGGAACATCTCGGCCAGGCGCGGGTTGTCGATGCCCTTGACGATCTCGAAGGCGCCGTCGGCCTTTTCCTCGCCCGCCTTGAACAGCATGATCTCGTCCTTCAGCAGGTGGTATACGCCGCGGAAGTTCTTGCCCATCCCGATCGGCCAGGTCACCGGCGCGCACTCGATCTTCAGCACCGACTCGACTTCGTCGAGCAGTTCCAGCGGATCGCGGGTCTCGCGGTCCATCTTGTTCATGAAGGTGACGATCGGGGTGGCGCGCATGCGGCACACGTCCAGCAGCTTGATGGTCTGCTCTTCCACGCCCTTGGCCGCGTCGATCACCATCAGCGCCGAGTCGACCGCGGTCAGCACCCGGTAGGTGTCTTCCGAGAAGTCCTGGTGGCCCGGGGTGTCGAGCAGGTTGATCACGTGCTCGCGGAACTCGAACTGCATCACCGAGGACGCGACCGAAATGCCGCGCTGCTTCTCGATGTCCATCCAGTCCGAGGTGGCGTGGCGTCCGCTCTTGCGGCCCTTCACCGTGCCCGCCATCTGGATCGCGCCCGAGAACAGCAGCAGCTTTTCGGTCAGCGTGGTCTTGCCGGCGTCGGGGTGGGAAATGATGCCGAAGGTACGGCGGCGGGCCACCTCGCGCGCGATTACGGCGGCGGGTTTGCCCGCTGGGGCGGACTCTAGCGGGTCGGATGGGGATGCTGCGATGTCGGATGCCATGGTCTCGGCCTAGTCGGTACGTGCAAAACCGGCGATTTTACCGGGCTTGGGCCTCCTTGTGTGAACGACGCAGCCCTGTTCTCCTGTGAAAAGCGTTGCGTGTCAGCATTTTGTCAGCGTGAATTCAGCAATTTGACAGCTTGAGTGTTTATACTGGGCAACATTTCATGCACATTGCTTCCAGCGAGGCCGATCCATGTTCTCCACCACTATCCAGCGCCAGCGCGGCTTCACCCTGATCGAACTGATGGTGACGGTCGCCGTCATCGGCATCCTGGCCGCGATCGCCTACCCGTCCTACACCCAGTACCTGGTGCGCGGCAACCGCAGCGCGGCCCAGACCTACCTGGTGGAACTGGCCCAGGCCCAGGCGCAGTTCCTGGCCGACACCCGCGGCTATGCGGCGAGCGTGGACGACCTGGACCTGCCGGTGCCGGACAACCTGGCCGGCAAGTACGACATCGAGATCGAACTGGACGACGGCCCGCCGCAAGCCTTCACCATGACCGCCACCCCGGTCGACGGCTCCGTCCAGGACGGCGACGCCACCCTGAGCATCAACCAGGCCGGGACCCGCACCCCGGGCGACAAATGGTAAGCCGCCCGGCCGGCCGCGCGCGCGGCTTCACCTTGCCCGAGCTGATGACGGTGCTGGCCGTCATGGCCATCCTGGGCGTGATGGCCGCCCCCGCCTACGCCGACTGGGTGGCCACGATGCGCGGACGCAGCGCCGGCACCGACCTCTACACCGCGCTGAACCGGGCGCGCAGCGAAGCCATCAAGCGCAACGCCGAAGTCACCCTGGCGCCCGCCGAGGACGGCTGGCAGGCCGGCTGGAACATCGCCGCCCCGGGCGACGCCGACCGCCTGCTCGACGACCACCCGGCCGTGGCCGGCGCCACCATCGACGGCCCCACCAGCGTGGTCTACCTGCCCAACGGCCGGGTCAAGGGCACGGATCTGCCGTCCTTCGACATCAGCGTCGGCGACGGCGCGGCGCGCCGCTGCGTGGCGGTCGACCTGTCCGGCCGCCCCAGCCAGACCAACAGCGAGTGCTGACGCCATGACCACGACACCCTCCCTTCACGCCCAGCGCGGCGTCAGCCTGATCGAAGTCCTGATCACGATGGTCGTCATGGCCTTCGGCCTGCTCGGCCTGGCCGCCTTTCAGGCGAAAGCCCAGGTCGGCTCGATCGAGTCCTACCAGCGCGCCCAGGCATCGGTGCTGCTGCAGGACATGCAATCCCGGCTGGTGGGCAACAGCGCCAACGCCGCCGACTACCTCACCGAGACCCCGCTCGGCACGGGCGACGAACTGGACGAGGATTGTTCGGACGCCGCCGCCGGCGCCGCGCGCGACCTGTGCGAATGGAGCGCCGCCCTCAAGGGCGCGGCCGAGAAGCGCGACGACGGCAACAACGCCGGCGCCATGGAAGGCGCGCGCGGCTGCGTCGCGCAGCTGCGCGCCGCCGATACCAGCCCGGGCGTGTGCATCCCGGCCGTCTACCAGGTCACGGTCGCCTGGCAGGGCATGCACGCGACCCGCGCCCCGGCCCAGGAATGCGGCCGCGACGCCTACGGCGACGACACCAACCGGCGCGCCATGTCGGTGCGCGTGGCCGTCGGCCTGCCCACCTGCATCTAAGGAGCCGCCATGCGCAGCCTTCCCCGCCACCTGCGCCGCGCGCGCGGGTTTTCCCTGGCCGAACTCCTGATCGCGGTGGCGCTCGGCCTGGCCATCCTGGGCGGCCTGTCGGCCATGTTCGTCAAGAACACCCGCACCCAGGCCGAAATCGACAAGGCCCACCGCCAGGTCGAGAACGGCCGCTACGCGATCGACCTGCTGGCGGTCGACCTCCGCAACGCCGGCTACTATGCCGAATTCGATCCCAGCGTGCTGCCCGACCTGGCCGACTTGCCGCCCCCTTGCGCCACCACCCTGGCCGAGCTGAAGAACGGATTGATCCTGCCGGTGCAGGGCCTGGATGGCGCGACCGAGGGCCTCGACTGCCTGGACGACGTGCGCCAGGGCACCGATGTGCTGGTGGTGCGCCGCGCCGCCACCTGCGTGGCCGGCGTCGGCAGCTGCGCGCCGGTCGCGAGCGGCGGCCCCTTCTTCCAGGCCTCTCTGTGCAACAATGCGAGCCAGCTGGATTCGGCCAGCGTCGAGGATTTCTACGCCCTCAGCCTGAGCACCGCGAACCTGACCCGCCGCCAGCGCGACTGCACGCCGACCGCGGACAGCGGCACCCTGGCCGCCATCCGGCGCTACCAGACCCATATCTATTTCATCGCGAACAACAACCGCGAGGACGACGGCATCCCGACCCTCAAGCGCGCCGAACTGGGCAGCGACGGCAGCGCTCCGACCTGGACCATCGTGCCGCTGGCCGAAGGCATCGAGGAGATGCAAGCCGAATACGGCCTCGACCTGGCCAAGGACGGCGTCGCGGACCTGGTCAGCGCCGATCCGGCGACCGCCAACGCCTGCGCCAATGGCCCCTGCGCGGTGGCAAACTGGCGCAGCGTGGTGGCAGTCCGCCTGCACCTGCTGGCGCGCAATACCGAGGCCACGCCCGGCTACGAGGATGCCAAGACCTATTCCCTGGGCCTGATCGCCGACGGCACCCCGAACACGGTCGGCCCCTATCCCGACGGCTTCAAGCGCCACGTGTTCCAGTCGCAGGTGACACTGCCCAACCCGGCCGGAAGGAGACTGCCATGATGTTCCCGCGCCGCGAAAGCGGCATCACCCTGGTCACGGCCCTGGTCATGCTGGTGCTGCTGACCCTGATCGCCCTGACCACCTTCAACGTCGGCAAGAGCAACCTGCAAATCGTCAGCAACATGCAGCAGCGCGACGAGGCCGCCGCGGCCGCGCGCGAAGTCATCGAAGAAGCGATCAGCACCACCCGTTTTTCGGAAACGCCCGACCATGTGCTGGCCAGCCCCTGCGGCGGCCCCAACCAGCGCTGCGTCGACACCAACGGCGACGGCACCGATGACGTGCGCGTGCGGATCGCGCCGCGCCCCAGCTGCGTGAAGGCGCCGGTCATCAAGAACACCGCGCTCGACCTGGCCAAGGTGGAAGACCAGGTGTGCAGCATGGGCAGCGCCCAGAGCTTCGGCGTGGCCGGCGCGGTCGACGGCAACTCGGCCTGCGCCGACAGCGTCTGGGAGATCAGCGCCGCCGCCGCCGACGTCGAAACCGAGGCCCAGGTGCAGGTCACCCAGGGCGTCGCCGTGCGCGTCGCGCGTGACGACGTCACCAACAATTGCCCCACCACCTGAAGGAGCCCGCATGTTCCGCCATCCACTTTCGCGTCTCCTTGCCGGCGCCGTTTCCTGTGCACTGCTGGCCGCCAGCTTGCCGGCCGGGGCCGACGACATCGACATCTTCACCGGCGCCTCGGCCGGCACCGGGGTCAATCCGCGCATCCTGATCGTCCTCGACAACACCTCGAACTGGGCGCGCCAGAACCAGAAATGGCCGAGCGCGACCCAGGGCCAGGCGGAAGCCAACGCGATCAAGCGCGTACTGAACGAACTCGACGGCTCGGTCAGCATGGGCCTGATGGAATTCGTCACCGGCGGCAACGCCAACCAGGACGGCGGCTTCGTCCGCTATGCGATCCGTCCGATGGACGCGACCAACAAGGCCGCCTTCGGCACCCAGCTGACCACGATCTACAACAACATCAACAGCCCCGACGAAAAGCGCAACTCGAACACCCCCTACGGCAACCTGCTGTACGACGTCTACAACTACCTGGCGGGCGCCAACGCCTATTCGCCGACCGCTGTGCTCGCCAGCAAGGCCGACAGCGGCGGCTACACGACCAACTACACCCGCTTCAAGTCGCCCCTGAGCGCCGACAACGCCTGCGGCAAGACCTTCATCATCTTCATCGGCAACCCGAACGCCAGCGGACCAAGCTCGGACAACGCGGCCAACACCGCCCTGCTCAACGCCCTCAACGACAACCGCAACGCGAGCGGCGCCCTGGTGCCGGTGACGCAGCTCGGTTTACCGAACTTCAGCAGCCAGAGCGTGAGCACCACGACCACGGTCGGCACCACCGCCGCCTGCTACGCCAATGCGACCGCGGCGGCGGCGGGGCTGGCGGCCTTCACCGACACCTGCACCGGCTATACCGACGGCTGCAAGGTCGGCACGGTCGCCCCCAGCCCGGCCGGCACCTGCGCCGCCAACACCAGCCGCTACAACGTCGACGCCACCGACACCATCATTACCAACGTGCCGACCGGCACCTACAGCAACGACACCGGCCCCCGCAACGCCGACGAGTGGGTGCGCCTGATGCACGACCGCGGCATCGCCCTGCCCGGCAGCACCTTGCGTCCGAACGTGACCACCTACACGATCGACGTCTACAACGCCCAGCCGAACAGCGAACACACCTCGCTGATGCTGAGCATGGCGCGCGCCGGGGGCGGCAAGTATTTCGCCGCGCGCAACGAAGAAGCCATCGTCGACGCGCTCAAGGAAATCCTGATCGAGATCCAGGCCGTCAACACCACCTTCGCCTCGACCAGCCTGCCGGTCAACGCCACCAACCGTTCGCAGAACGAGAACCAGGTCTTCATCGGCATGTTCCGACCGGACCCGGACGCCAAGCCGCGCTGGTTCGGCAACCTCAAGCGTTACCAGCTGATCAGCACCGGCAGCGGCATCGACCTGGGCGACGCCGCCAAGAAGCCGGCGGTGAACTCGAACACGGGCTTCGTCACGCCCTGCGCCACCAGCTACTGGACCAGCGACAGCGGGACCTACTGGAGCGGCCTGGGCCTGTCGCCCGACCCGGCCGGCAGTTGCACGGTGAGCAGCTTCAACAAGTATTCGGATGCGCCCGACGGCCCCTTCGTGGAAAAAGGCGCAGCGGCCCAGATCCTGCGCCAGGGCAATGTGCCGAGCGGCACCGGCACCTCGAACCTGGTCAACCGCACCGTGCTGACCCATTTCGGCGCCATCCTGACCCCGCTCACGACGGCCAACAGCGGCATGGACACCAACCTGGTGAAGTTCATCCGCGGCGAGGACACCAACAACGAGAAAGGCGGCGGACCCAGCAACACCACCCGTCCCTCGATCCATGGCGACGTGATCCACTCGCGCCCGCTGCCGGTCAACTATGGCGGCAGCCTCGGCGTCACGGTCTACTATGGCGCCAATGACGGCACCCTGCGCGCCCTGAACGCGGCCACCGGCGTCGAGCGCTGGGCCTTCATCGCGCCCGAGTTCTTCCCGCGCCTGTCGCGCCTGAAGAGCAACCTGCCGCTGGTGGCCTACCCGAATCTGCCGGATGGCATCACCCCGGCGCCGACCGCCAAGGACTACTATTTCGACGGCTCGACCGGCATCTACCAGAATGCCGACAGCTCGCGGGTGTGGATCTACCCGACCATGCGCCGCGGCGGCCGCATGATCTATGCGCTCGACGTCAGCAACCCGGATAATCCGCAGTTCAAGTGGAAGGCGGGCTGCCCCAATCCGACCGGCGTAGTCGGCTGTACCGCCGGCATGACCGCGATCGGCCAGACCTGGTCGACCCCGAGCGTGGCCTTCCTGAAGGGCTACGGCAACGGCGCCAGTCCGGTGGTGGTGGTCGGCGGCGGCTACGACAGCTGCGAGGACAACGACGCCAAGGCCCCCAGCTGCGAGTCCACCACGGGCAACGTCATCTACGTGCTGGACGCTGCGACCGGCGCCGTGCTGCAGAGCTTTGGCACCGACCGCGCGGTGGCGGCCGACATCGCGATGGTCGATATCAACAACGACGCCATGCCGGACTACGCCTATGCGGCCGACACCGGCGGCAACCTGTACCGGATCGACTTCGTCGGCGCTACCGGCTTGCCGCTGGCAAACGGGTCCTGGACCAAGCGCAAGGTGGCGAGCACGGGTGGCGACGGACGCAAGTTCCTGTTCGCGCCGGCGCTGCTGGCCACCCAGGGCTACGTCTATGTCGCCATCGGCAGCGGCGACCGCGAGCATCCGCTGGCCAGCCACTACGCCTTCAGCCAGGTGACCAACCGCTTCTATGTCTACAAGGACGACCTGGCGGCGCCCGCGAACGCGGCCACGGTGGACCTGGACACCCTGCAGGACGTCACGGCCACCAATAGCTCCTCCGCCACGCCGGTAGTACCGACCAGCAATCTGAAAGGCTGGTATATGGACCTGAACCAGAACGGCCAGGGCGAACAGGTGGTGACCTCGGCCCTGATCGCGGGCGGCATGGTGACCTTCAGCTCGAACCGCCCGATCCCGCCGGCGGCCGGCACCTGCTCCACGACGCTGGGCGAGGCGCGCGGCTACTGGGTCAACCTGCTCAACGGCTGCGGCGCGATCGGCGTCGCCGGCACCTGCGGCGGCCAGCGCTCCTCGCCTTTCGTGGGCGGCGGCCTGCCGCCTTCGCCGGTGCTGGCCAACGGCGTGCCGGTCGATGGCAAGGCCACCACGGTCGTGATCGGCGCGGTGCAGAAGGGTTCGGACGGCGCGCCCGGCGCCAGCGTGCCGATCGCACCGCAAAAAATCCGCCCGGCCATCAGCTCCAAGCGCAAGCGCACCTACAGCTACACCTCGGGCGCCGACTGATCCAGCAGCGGCCTCGGCGGCGCGGTCCGCGGGAAGCGGACCGCGACCCGCGTGCCGCGTCCGCCCGGGCCTTCGCCCAGTTCCACCCGGGCGCCGTGGGCCGCCGCGATGTCGCGCACGATGGCCAGCCCCAGGCCGCTGCCCGAGGTCTTGTCGTCCAGGCGCACGAAGCGCTCGAACACCTGGGCGCGCCGCGCGGCCGGAATGCCCGGCCCGCTGTCCTCCACGGCGAACACCACCTCTCCTTCTTCCTGTTGCGTGAGCAAGGTGACGCTGCCGCCGGACGGCGTGTAGCGCAGCGCGTTGTCGGCCAGGTTGTCGACCAGGTCGCGCAGCTGGAAGGCGTCCCCGCGCACGGGTGCGGGCCCCAGCTCGAAGCCGATGTCGATGCCGCGGCGTGCGGCTTCCTCGACGAAATACTGGACCGATTCCTGCACCAGGCGCGCCAGGTCGAGCGCCTCGTGGGCCGCGCCGGGCTGGCCCTGGCGGGCGCGCGCCAGCGCCAGCAGCTGGTTCACCTGGCGGATCATGCGCTCGTTGGCCAGCCGCATCAGGCCGACCGAGCGCAGGGTCTCGGGATCCTGCGCATGGCGCGCCGCCAGCCATTCGAGCTGCAGCTGCAGCCCGGCCAGCGGCGTGCGCAGCTGGTGCGCCATGTCGGCCATGAAGTCGCGCTGGGCGCGGGCGCCCGCTTCGACCTTGTCCAGCAGCTCGTTGAAACCGGCCACCACGGGCGCGATCTCGTAGGGCACCTCCTCGGCCGCGATCGGCGCCAGGTCGCCGGCGCCACGCTCGGTCAGGTCGGCGCGGATGCGCGCCAGCGGCCTCAGGCCGTTGCTCACCGATAGCCAGACCAATCCTACAAGGGTGAGCGTGGCCAGCGTGACGAGGACGAACAGCGAGCGCAGGATGGCCGAGCGGACTTCGAAGCGCTGGCGCAGGGTGCGCGCCACGCCCAGTTGGCGCGCGCCGCCCGGCGCCGTCTCCGCCAGTGCGATCACCCGCACCGGCTCGCCGCCGAGCACCGCATCGTAGGCCGCCGCGCCGGGGCGCAGGGGCGGAAACGCAGGGCTGCCGGCCAGGTGCGCGCCTTGCGCATCGCGCACCACGAACCACAGGCGGTCGGGGCCGGCCAGCCGCAGCGGCAGGACCGCCGCGGCATCGGGCGCCGCACCCGCGCGCACCCGCGCCGCCAGCGCGGCGGCGGTATCGGCCAGGCCCTGGTCGAACGCGACCTGGGCCGGGGTCCAGGCCAGCGAATACACCAGCCCGGCGAGCACGAGGTTGAGCAGCAGGATGGGGCCGAGCAGCCACTTGAGCAGGCGCAGCCGGATGCTGGTCATCGGGTGGCGGGAGGGGTGGCGCGAGGGATGACCGGCGGGGTGGCGGCGGCATCGGCCGGAGCGGCGGCCGGTTCGGCTTCGAGCAGGTAGCCGAAGCCGCGGATGGTGCGGATCGCCACCTCGGCGCCGTCGAGCTTGAGGCGCAGGCGCGAGACATAGACCTCGACCGCGTTCTGGGTCAGGTCTTCGCCCCAGCTCAGGATGGCGTCGATGATCTGCTGCTTGGACACGACCCGTCCCGCGTGCTGGAGCAGGTATTCGAGCACGCCCCACTCGCGCACCGAGAGTTCGAGCGTGCGCTCGCCGACGCGGGCGCGGCGGCTGGCGCTGTCCAGGGACAACCGGCCGAGCGCCAGGATAGCGGGCTTGGGCGCGTGGCGCCGCGCCAGTGCGCGGATACGGGCAATCAGCTCGGCGGTTGCAAAGGGCTTGACCAGGTAGTCGTCGGCGCCGGTTTCCAGGCCGCGCACCCGGTCTTCGACGGCGTCGCGGGCGGTCAGTAGCAGGACCGGGATGGCCGCGCCGCGCGCGCGCAGGCGCCGCACCACTTCGAAGCCGTCGATGCCGGGCAGGCCGATGTCGAGCACCGCCACGTCAGGCGCGGGATGTTCCGGAACGCTTCCCTGCAGCATCTGATCAGCGGCCAAGCCGTCGCGCGCGAGCATCACCTGCATGCCCTGGGCCTGCAGCGCGCGCATCAGGCCGTCCGCCAGGACGGCGTCGTCTTCCACCAGCAATACCTGCAGCCCCATGTCCTCGATATCGTTCTGTCTACAGGAAAGCGCCCATTATCGCCCAATAATCGCCCAAATTTGTTGCCCAAACCAAATAAAAGGCCTGGATTTTGCCACCCTGTCTAGTAGGACTGGGCTGACAAAACACAATGCATACAGCCTACATGGGTGCGACTGCTAATCTTATGTTCGGCACCGGACTATAGCTTTAATGTACACACATCGCGATGAGGCAACGAAATCCCCGGCCTTGAAGAGTCGCCCGTGAAGTACACGACAGTACGTTAGAGATCAAAGAGGACAACAAATGAACAACACTCAACTTGGTGGTGCCACGCAAAAAGCGAAGAACCAGCTCCCTGCCACGAGTGAGGAGATGAAATCCGCGTCCCGCCCCGTTGTCAGCTACAGCGGCACCCAGCAGAACGAACTGCTGGCCGCCCTCCCGCGCCAAGACCTGGAAACCCTGTTCGAACACCTCGAACTCGTCCCTCTGCCATTCGGCAAGGAGTTGTTCGAGTATGGCAGCAAACTGGAATACGTGTATTTTCCGACGACCGCAATCGTGTCGCTGCTCTACGTGATGGAAGACGGCGCCACCACCGAGATCGCCGTGGTAGGCCACGAAGGCGTGGTCGGCGTGTCGCTGTTCATGGGCGAACGCGCCATGTGCAGCGCCGTGGTCCAGAGCGCGGGCTACGGCTACCGCCTCAAGACCCAGTACCTGCGCGACGCTTTCAACCGCGGCGGCGCCCTGCCCCAGCTCCTGATGCGCTATACCAACGCCCTGTTCGCCCAGATGGCCCAGAACGCCGTCGGTGGCCGCCACAGCTCGATCGAACAGAAGCTCTGCCGCTGGCTGCTCGACCGCCTGGACCGTTCGCCAAGCAACGAGCTGAAAGTGACCCAAGAACTGATTTCGATCATGCTGGGTGTGCGCCGCGAAAGTATCACCGCCGCCGCCGGCAAGCTGCAGGACGAAGGCCTGATCCAGTACCGCCGCGGCAATATCACCGTCCTCGACCGTGCAGGGCTGGAAGAATACGCCGGCGAATGCTACAAGGTCGCCAAGTCGGAATACGACCGCCTGCTCATGGATGTGGCGCGTTGAGTTTGGGAGGATCCGTCTCCGGCAAGACCGGCGGCGGGTCCTCGCTTCGCGGTGAAGGCAGCGGCGAAGCAGGCGTTCCATCCCCACCGGGAGCTTGCGCCGGAATCCAGGCGCGCACACAAGTTCCGACCCCGTTCACTCCCCGTTCCACCTCCAGCGTTCCACCCAGCAGCAAGGCGCGTTCGCGCATGCCCAGCAAGCCGTGCGATTTGGACTTGGTCATGGCGCCTTCGGGAATGCCGATGCCGTCATCCGTGATTTCGAGGTCCCAGCCGTCTTCCTCGCGCGTCAGGTTGACGATTACCGAGCGCGCCTTGGCGTACTTGGCGATATTGTTCAGGGCTTCCTGGGTGATGCGGAACAGCGCAATGGCCTGCATCGGGCCAGCGGCGTCGGCGTCGCGCTCCACCAGGGCGTCGCAGTCGAGCGAAGTGATGCGCGCATAATCGGCGCAATAGCTTTGCAGCGCGGCCGACAAGCCCATGTTGTCCAGCAGGCTGGGCCGCAGGTTCTCGATGATGCGGCGCTTGAGCTGGACCGTGTCGACCAGGGTGCGGCGCGCACGCGCGAGCATGGACGCCAGGTCCGGATGGGTGGCGCGCAACTGCTCGCCCACCGTGGTCAGGTCCATGCCGATGGCGGTCAGGTTGGCGCCCATCTCGTCGTGCAGCTCGCGCGCCAGGCGCGACTTCTCTTCTTCCGATACCTTGATCAAGTGGCGCGACAGCACCGACAGCTGCTCGGTGCGCTCGACCACCATGTGCTCGAGGTGCTCGTTCGAGGCCTGGAGCGCGCGCTCGGCCTGCAGGCGCAGGCGGAAGGCGCGGCGGATCAGCTTATAGAACAGCAAGAGGACGATGATGGCGGCGGCGTTGATGCCCACGCCGAGCAGCGCAGCGTGGCGGTATTGTTCGTAGAACGACGCGGTGCGCGCGGCAAGCAGCTCGTTTTGTTCGCGGGTCATGATCACCACCTGCAGGCGGATCTCGTCCATGTCGGCGCGCTCGTCCGGCGCCGCGGCGATGGCCACGATATCGACCAGGCCGCCCTGGCGGTAGACCTCCAGCGCCTGATGCATGAGGCCAAGCTTTTTCTGGACCAGGGCGCGCAGCTGGTTCAGGTTCTTCGCTTGCGAAGGGCTGTCGGCGAGCAGCACGCCGAGGGCGCGCAGCTGGTTGTCGATCTGCTGGGGCGCCGCGTGCAGCGGACCGAGGTAGACATCGGATCCCGACAGGAAGTAACCGCGCAGTCCGCTTTCGGCGTCGGTCACGAGCAGGTTCAGGTATTGGAGTTCGTCCGACACGCGGGCGGTCTGGGCCTGCAGGGTGTTGGCGGCGCGCAGGTCGTCCAGGTTACGGACCAGGAAGACGCCGTTGACGATCAGCAGAATGACGCAGGCCAGGCACAGCAGTGTTTTGTTGAGCGGGAGGGTGCGGATAGGCTTGTCGGCCCGGGCGGGTGAAGTGGTCATCCTGTGGCTTCCTTTCGCGCAACGTTGCCGTCGGTAGATTATAGACGGATGAGGAAAATGTTGCACCGCGAAATTCCCGGCTGTAACTAAATGTTGCAACTAGGTTGCAGGACAAATACACAAATTGCGTACTAGTAATGCCATCCAAACAAGCGGCCAGGCGGTCCGACTGACGGCTTCAGTGAACCATCTTACGCCCTTTCCATCTTGGTGCATCGAGTGCGCGCGGTACTGCGCTGTATCGATGAGGTAGCGGGACGCTTGGGTCGGCAGGATGCGCAGCCATGATGGCGGTGCCGCTCGCCGTCGCGATGACCCGGCGGCCAACGATCAGCGCGTCGGCGGCGGAGCCGGCTGCGCGCCCGGCCGACCCTACGGTAGGGAAAACACGCGCGCGGGGAGCGCGCGGGAGGAATCAATCGAGGAGATTGTTCTTCATGGCGTAGTAGGTCAGGTCGCTGTTCGACTGCAGACCCATCTTTTCCATGATGCGGGTACGGTAGGTGGACACGGTCTTGATCGAGAGCGACAAGGCATTGCCGATGTCGGACACGGTCGCGCCCTTGGCCAGGCGCAGGAAGACCTGGAATTCGCGGTCCGACAACTCGGTGTGCAGCGCCGTGTTGGGATCGCGGTCGAAGCTCTGGGCCAGCAGTTCGCCGACGGTCGAGCTGACGTAACGGCGGCCCTGGTAGACGGTGCGCACGGCGGTCTTGAGTTCGTCGGCCTCGCATTCCTTGTTCAGGTAGCCGTTGGCGCCCATCTTGAACAGGTTGAGCGCGTATTGCTGCGCCGGATAGCCGGACAGGATCAGCACCGGCAGGTTGGGCTGGCCCTGGCGGATGGTGCGCAGGATGTCGATGCCGCTCTGGTCCGGCATCGCGATGTCGAGCAGAAGCACATCGCAGATTTCGCGACGTGCGATGTCAAGGGCCTCGCGGCCGGTAGCGCCCTCGGCAACCACTTCGAACTCGCCCGACGACGAGAAAATCTGTTTGAAACCTGCTCGAACTATTTGGTGATCGTCACAAATGGCAACGCGTATCATTGTCTTCCCTTAAATTTTCCTTGCGCAGGAAAGTACCGGGTTCTCATTCGCCCAGCTTGCATGCGTTGATTCAGCATAACCGCGAGTGACATTTTAACACTCCGGCGCGGACCTTCAACAGCCGCACGAATGCCTGAGCAGCAGTCGAGCTCGCGCAGCGTCCTGCCACGCGCGGCGTCGGCTAATTGAGCTCAGGCCGGCTGCTGGCCGTGCTGAAGAAGGTCGAGAATCCCCAGCAATTCGGTACGCAGATGTTCGACGTCCACGGCTGCGGCTGCGGCGACCTCCGGCACATCCTGTTCTTCCACCCCGGCCAGCGCAGTCGCCCGGCTGTCGAGGCGATTGCGGGCGCCGCTGATGGTAAAGCCCTGCTCGTACAACAGCTCGCGGATCCGGCGGATCAGGAGGACTTCGTGATGCTGGTAGTAGCGTCGGTTCCCACGGCGTTTGACAGGCTTCAGCTGAGTAAATTCCTGTTCCCAGTAACGCAGGACGTGGGGCTTGACCCCGCACAATTCGCTGACCTCGCCGATGGTGAAGTAGCGCTTCGCCGGGATCGGCGGAAGCGGGCCCAGCTCGGTCTTGTTCGGACGGTCGTTCATCGGCGCATTCACCCGCTATCAGGCGGCACGTGCCAGCGAGCCGGATGGCGAGCCCGAGGGGCTGGTCTCTTCGACCATGCCCTTGAGCTTCTGGCTGGCGTGGAAAGTCACGACGCGGCGCGCCGTGATGGGAATCTCTTCCCCGGTTTTTGGATTGCGGCCAGGCCGCTGCGGCTTGTCGCGCAACTGGAAATTGCCGAAGCCGGACAGCTTGACCGCTTCGCCACGTTCGAGCGCGTTACGGATCTCATCGAAAAAGGTTTCGACCATGTCCTTGGCTTCGCGCTTGTTCAGGCCGACCTGCTCGAAGAGCAGCTCGGCCAGCTCGGCCTTGGTCAAGGTCGGTAATGCCTTTTCTTGTTCCTTCCGCACCCGCGCCACGTGCATCGCGCGATCCAGGTCGGCCGCGAGGGCCTCCTGGAGTACGGCCGAATCAACGTCGTTGTTATTAATTTTGAAGCCCTGCCTTCAAGTCAAACGAGTTCTGGAGAGATGGCTCAAGCACGCTGTTTCGCGTTGAGCTTGCGCTTTGCGGCATCGGCCACGGCAGCCATGATAGCGTCCACCGCGTCGTCCTGCAGCGTCGATTGAGTATCTTGCAAGCTAAAGCGGAAAGCAAGGCTTTTTTCATCCGTCTCCAGGCCTTTGCCGCGGTATTCATCAAACAAAACAATACCTTGCACGATCTTGCCAGCAGGATTCGAGGCCAGCTCGGCCTGGAATGCGTCGAGCACGTCCTGGGCCGCCACGTCCTGCTTGAGCACCAGCGCCAGGTCGCGCGTCGCACCCGGGAACTTGGAGATCTCGGCATAGCTCGGCACCGTGCGGCGGCGCAGCGCTTCGGCATCGACCTCGAACAGCACCGGGGCTTGCGGCAGGTCATACTTCTGCAGCCAGCGCGGATGCAGCTCGCCGATGAAGCCGATGCGCTGGCCGTCCAGTTCAACGAAGGCCGACCGGCCCGGATGCAGCGCCGGATGCTCGCCCTTCACGAAGCGCGGCACGGCCGGGGCGAACAGCGCCTCCAGGTCGGCTTTCACATCGAAGAAGTCGACCGCGCGGGTCTTCTCGCCCCACTGCTCGTCCACGGCCGGGCCGTAGGCGATGGCGGCGACGCGCTTGGGCTGGTCGTAGCCGGCGATCGACAGCGGACCGTCGGCGGCGGCGGCGTTACGGTGGAACACCGCGCCCACTTCGAAGGCGCGCACGCGGCCGGCCTTGCGGTTGACGTTGTAGCGCACGTTCGCGACCAGGCTGCCGATCAGGTTCGAGCGCATCACGCTCATCTGGCTGGCGATCGGGTTCCGCAGGCGGATCGGCTCAGCGTTCGCGGCGAAGTCCTGCTCCCACTGGGCTTCCACGAAGCTCATGTTGACCACTTCCTGGTAGCCCAGGTCGGCCAACTGGTGGCGGATCGCGAACAGGGAGCGGGTGTTTTCCGGCTCGATCAGCATCGCGCTCGGCGCGACCGGCGGCAGCGCAGGGATATTCTCGAAGCCGTAGACGCGCGCGACTTCCTCGATCAGGTCTTCCTCGATCTCGATGTCGAAGCGGTAGCTCGGCGCGGTCACGCTGAAGACACCCTGGTCGAAGCTGAACGGCAGGGCCAGGCGGGTGAAAATGTCGGCCACGGCCTCGTCGGTGAGCGGCACGCCGATCACCTTGGCGGCGCGCGCGGTGCGCATCGTGACGGCCTTCGGCTGCGGCAGGTTGACGACCTGGTCGTCGAGCGGGCCGACTTTCGTATCAAGGGTGCCGCAGATCTCCACGATCAGCGCGCTGATGCGCTCGATGTGCTCGGGGATGGTCGCGTAGTCGACGCCGCGCTCGAAGCGGTGTGCCGCATCGGTCGAGAAGTTGTAGCGGCGCGCGCGGCCCTGGATGGCGTTCGGCCACCAGAACGCGGCTTCCAGGTAGATGTCGGTGGTGTCCAGGCTGACGGCGGTGGAATCGCCGCCCATGATGCCGGCCAGCGATTCGATCTCCTTGTCGTCGGCGATCACGCCGACCCAGTCGTCGATCTCGATGGTGTTGCCGTTCAGGAGCTTGAGCGATTCGCCTTTCCTGCCCCAGCGCACGTCCAGGCCGCCGTGGATCTTGGCCAGGTCGAACACGTGCGAGGGACGGCCCACTTCCAGCATGACGTAGTTCGAGATGTCGACCAGGGCCGACACCGAACGCTGGCCGCTGCGTTCCAGGCGGCGCTTCATCCACTCGGGGGTGGCGGCGCGCGCGTTCAGGCCGCGGATGACGCGGCCGGCGAACCGGCCGCACAGGTCCGGCGCCGAGACCTTGACCGGCAGCTTCTCGTCGCTGGTGACCGCGACCTGGCGGGTGGTCGGCAGGTGCAGCGGCGAACCGGTCAGGGCCGCGACTTCGCGCGCCACGCCCAGCACCGACAGGCAGTCCGCCTTGTTCGGGGTCAGCTTGATGGTGAACTTCAGGTCGTTCAGGCCGAGGTAGTCGCGGATGTTGGCGCCCACCGGCGCGTCGGCCGGCAGCTCCATCAGGCCGCTGCTCTCTTCCGAGATCTTCAGCTCCTTGGCCGAGCACATCATGCCTTGCGACTCGACGCCGCGGAGTTTACCGACCTTGATTTCGAACGGCTTGCCGTCCGCGCCCGGCGGCAGCACCGCGCCGGCCTTGGCGCAGATCGCCTTCATGCCGGCGCGCACATTGGGCGCGCCGCACACGATGTTCAGCAGGGTGCCGGTGCCGGCATCCACCTGGCAGACGTTGAGGCGGTCCGCATCCGGATGCTTGGCCACTTCCTTGACCTCGGCCACCACCACGTTCGAGAACGGGGGCGCGACCGCTTCGACTTCTTCCACTTCGAGGCCGGACATGGTGAGCAGGTGCGACAGTTCGTCCGAGCTCATCTTCGGATCGACCATGGAACGGAGCCAGTTTTCGGAGAATTGCATATTCGTTTGCCTTCTTCTTACTTCGAGGGTTCAGCCAAAGTTCAATTGAATTGCTTAAGGAAGCGCAGGTCGCCTTCGTAGAACAGGCGAAGATCATTGATTCCATAACGCAGCATCGTCAGGCGCTCGAGGCCGGAGCCGAACGCGAAGCCGATGAACTTTTCCGGATCCAGGCCAAAGTTGCGCACCACGGTCGGGTGCACCTGGCCGGCGCCCGAGACTTCCAGCCAGCGCCCCTTCAGCGGTCCGCTGCCAAAGGCGATGTCGATCTCGGCCGATGGCTCGGTGAACGGGAAGTAGGACGGACGGAAGCGAACCTGCAGGTCGTCGGTCTCGAAGAAGGCCTTGACGAAGTTGAGGTACACGCCCTTGAGGTCGGCGAAACTGATGTCTTCGCCGATCCACAGGCCTTCGACCTGGTGGAACATCGGCGAGTGGGTGGCGTCGCTGTCGACGCGGTAGGTGCGGCCCGGCGCGATCACCTTGATCGGCGGCGTGTGGGTGCGCGCATAGCGGACCTGCATCGGACTGGTGTGGGTGCGCAGCAGCAGCGGCTTCCCCAGGCTGTCCTCGCCCTCGATGTAGAAGGTGTCCTGCATCGAGCGCGCCGGATGGTTTTCCGGGCTGTTCAGCGCCGTGAAGTTGGTCCAGTCGGTTTCGATCTCGGGGCCGTCGGCGACGTCGAAGCCGATGGAGCGGAAGATCTGCTCGACCCGCTCCCAGGTGCGCATCACCGGGTGGATGCCGCCCTTGGCGCGGCCGCGGCCCGGCAGGGTCACGTCGATCGCCTCGAGGTTGAGGCGGGCTTCGAGCTGGGCGTTCGCGAGCGCGTCGCGGCGGCCGGTCAGTGCCTGTTCGATTTTTTCTTTGGCGGCATTGATCAGGGCGCCCTGCGCCTTGCGCTGCTCGGGATCCAGCTTGCCCAGGCCCTTCATCAGGTCGGTGACCTGGCCGGTCTTGCCCAGGTACTTGGCTTTTGCATTTTCGAGCGCGGCGGCGTCCGCTGCGGCGGCAAAGTCAGCCTGGGCCGCGACGACGAGTTCTTCCAGCGAGTTCATGCTTATTCTTTTCCTGTTTTTTGTGATGGCGGGAGGCGCCACAATCAAAAAACGGGGCACAGGTGTGAACCTTGCCCCGCTTCTCTTGCGCCGGATTACTCAGGCGCTGGTCTTGCTAGCAGACGTGCCGATTAGGCAGCCAGCTTGGCCTTGACTGCGTTGACAATCGCGGCGAATGCCGGCTTGTCGTGCACAGCCATGTCGGCCAGGACTTTACGGTCCAGTTCAATCGCGGACTTCTTCAGGCCGTTCATGAACGCGCTGTAGGTCATGCCGTGCGAACGCGAAGCCGCGTTGATACGGGTGATCCACAGTGCGCGGAAGACGCGCTTCTTGTTGCGGCGGTCGCGGTATGCGTACTGGCCAGCGCGCATGACTGCTTGCTTGGCAATACGGAATACTTTACTGCGACGGCCACGGTAGCCTTTGGCAAGTTCAAGAACCTTCTTGTGACGGGCACGTGCAGTAACCCCACGTTTTACTCGAGGCATAATAGCTCCTTTTGTGTGAGATTAAGCAGATGGCATCATGCGGTAGACGCTTTGGACGTCGGACGCATTGATGTTACGGGTGCCGCGCAGCTGGCGCTTGTTCTTGGTGGTCTTCTTGGTCAGGATGTGACGCTTGAACGCCATGCCCGACTTGACGGTACCGCCCGGACGCACGCGAAAACGCTTCTTCGCGGAGCTCTTGGTTTTCATTTTTGGCATAGTCATCTGTCCTTTCGGGACAGCCTCATATGTACGACAGGATTGCAGGTGGCAGCGACGCTGCTCTTAGATGCCTACTTTCACTTGTCCTGCAGCGAGTGCGAGCCCGCTACAACCTGTTTCTAAAAACAGGAACCGACGATTCTAGCACAGTTTGCGCGCAAGAGCACATCCGGCGGCATCCCGCAACACCTTCCCGGCGCCCTCAAGCCACGTTCAGGCGGTCATGGCGTCGATCAGGACGTCGGTGATCGGGTAGCCGGACTGGCGCTCGAAAGCGCCGAACATCGGGCTTGGATTCGCTTCCAGGAAAAAGTATTCGCCATCGCGGCTGCGGCGCCAGTCGATCGCGGTCCAGCGCAGGCCCAGCACGCGCATGACCGCGGCCGCGGCGGCGGCGACGCCGGGCGGGGTGGCGATCGGCACCACCCTGGTCCCGCTGTCCGCGCGGAAGTCGACCTGGTCGCTGTGCAGTTCCGCCGTAAAGCATTGTTCGCCGATCGCATAGGTGCGGACATTGGTCCCGTCGACGAATTCCTGCAGCGTGATCGGGGCCTGCTTCAGGGCCTTGGCAAGATGCTCGCCCGCCAGATGGCGCCCGGTGATGCGCTGGGTGTGCGAGCCGCCATAAACGGGCTTGAAGATCAGTTCGGGCACCATCCGCGCGAAGGCGAGGATGCGCTCCGGATCGTTGCCGATATAGGTATGCGGGATCCGCACGCCTTCCCGCGCGACCAGCGCCAGCTGATGGGGCTTTTCCTGGTGCGACTGGAAGGCTTCCCAGCTGTTGAACCAGCGTGTCTGGTTCCTCGCCTGGAACCAGGTGCGCAAACACGCCATGCTGTCGTAATAGGCAATATCCGCCGGCGTACCGCGAGTCGCCCTGGTCGATTCCGCCTCGACGCCGCCGAAGTTACGCCAATACACCGAACCGATGTCTTCCAGGTCGACCGCCGTTCCGTCTTCCAGCCGCAGCGCCCCGAGCGAACGGCCGGGGTACATGCTGATCGTAAAGGCGGACGGGAAGACCTGGGTTTGCACCAGGCCGGTACTGTGGCCGCGCGCGGCAAGCCGGGCCAGCATGTGCTGCGCATGCGGATCGCGCGCATGCCCTAATACTAAGTGTTTCATAGAATTTCTGGACAGGAAGACAAAGCGCCGCCGGCATGGGATGGCGGCGCAGGCGGGCTCGATCAGCGGAGCGTGCCTGGGAGCGGGAGCACGATCACAGGTTGCGGGAACGGCATTTCCGGGAAACAACTGCCGCTTTCGCCATCGCCGGCGGTGACCATGCCCGCCGAGAATGGCGCCAGCACCAGTTCGAAGTTCGCGCCGGATACTTGTTCGATTTGCTGCTCAGTCAGGGAAAATGGATGCATTTTTCTCTTTCAGTAATCAATCATGGGCTGCACCAGACGCGGCTCGGGCCAATCGCCGGCGCAGAAGTAAAAACGGCGCCGCCTCACGCGGGAGCGGCGCCCAAAAACGGATCCGGGCAATGCCCGCGGTAAAGCAATACCTGCCTTACATGATGTCGCGGCTATCCGGCAGCGGACCGCCGGCTTCGCCAATACCCCAGGTAAGGATACAAGGCCAGCCGATGGTGCCATAACCGTTCGTGGTAAGACGCGAGAGCTCGCTCTCGGTATAGCTTGCGGCGGCGCCGGACACTGCGCCGATTTGTTCTTCAGTCAGCGAAAATGGATGCATCTTCAATCTCTCTTCAATATACGATTTGACACGCTCGCCCGGCCGAATAATTCATCCGAATAATTCAGTCGAACAATTCAGCCGAATCATTCGCCGATTATCCAGGCGACTCATTCAGCCGATGGAATCAGCCGAAAATGGGTTCCGGGAGCGGGTTGTATGGACCAGGGCCGTTCGACAGATCGATCTGGATAGGGCTGGCGCCGCCGGCGACGAAGTCGATTTCTTGGGTAGTCAGAGTTTGCATGTCGATCCTTGCGGAATAATTGAACACGTTTGCCTACAGGGGGAAGTCCGCCACTGGTAGACTCCCGGGGCGCCGCCGGCGTGCCGGCGGCACTGCGATCAGTCCAGCGCCGGTTCGACGTAGCCGCCGCCCTCTTCGCCGATCGCCATCGTGGTCGCTTCGATCGGGAGTTTCGGGGCTGGGGTCAGCGGATTGGCGATGATGCCGCCGATAAGGATGAGACGGCTGTAGCCGCCGCCGACCTGGTCCAGGGCATCGTCATTCAAAGCAAATGGGTGCATAACTTTCCTTGTCTCTTTCAATTGATTATATTTTCCCGAATCGCTATTTAGCAGAAACGGGCGTACTAAATATAACAAGCACCTTAATCCATCACAAGAAAAAACAAGATAATTTCCCGGCGTGGGCCGATTTTATTGATGCAGGATATCCGCGCGGCATGCGGCGATAGAATTCGAGAGAAATCAGCCCGTCAAGCCGCGGGAAAATCATGTTCTATTCAACGTTGGCGTAAAAGCAGGCAGGCCATCGGACATTTGTTCTCATGCTGCGTACATATTGTCATGGCGGTAACGCGCGCCACGCCGACATTGAATTGAAATCGAAATGAAAAGACCTCATTCCATATTCCCGAGACATAAACTGCAATTCACGCCAAGGCGGGATTAAATATGTCGCTTGTCAACCCAGGAAGTACGGACGCCGTGCAGCAGGTCGACAATGGGAAGGGAATGGTGCAAGCGCGGCGGCTGGGCGCCAGGCGATACGGCGGGACCTGCAGGGCCCGGCACGGCGGAGTGCGCGATAGAGGCGGCGGGACTGCCGCCAAGGCGACACATCGCGCGGCCGCCGACAAGGCGGGGCGACGGCATCGCACCGAATCGGCGCGGAAGGCGGGAAGAAAACCAGAACGCCAAAAACCGGCGCGGAACGCAGCATCACTGCGCCCCGAATCCGGTCCTGGCTATACTACTGAACGAAGAATTACTTCTTCTTTTTCGGCGCAACCACCATGATCATCTGGCGGCCTTCGAGCTTCGGGAACTGCTCGACCTGGCCGTAGGGCTCCAGGTCGCCGCGCAGACGCTCGAGCATGCGCATGCCGATGTCCTGGTGCGCCATTTCGCGGCCGCGGAAGCGCAGGGTGATCTTGGTCTTGTCGCCCTCTTCCAGGAATTTGATGAGGTTGCGCAGCTTGATGCTGTAGTCGCCTTCATCGGTGCCCGGACGGAACTTGATTTCCTTGACCTGGATGATCTTCTGCTTGAGCTTGGCCTCGTGCGCCTTCTTCTGCTCCGAATACTTGAACTTGCCGTAATCCATCAGGCGGCAAACCGGCGGGACGGCGTTTGGCGCAATCTCCACCAGGTCCACGTTCGCTTCTTCAGCCAGACGAAACGCTTCGGCCAGGGTCACAATACCCAGTGGCTCGTTGTCGATCCCGTTCAGACGCATTTCGGGATGGGTGATTTCGCCATTGATGCGATTCTGCTTGTCAGTAGCTATGTTGTTTCCTTTGAGAGTATAAAGTTCGGCCGGGATTATTTCGTCTTGGCGGCAACTTCGCCTACCAGACGCTCCACGATCGCATCGACGGACATCACGCCCAGGTCGACATTGCCGCGGGCACGCACGGCCACAGTGTTGGCATCCCGCTCCTTGTCCCCGACAACGAGGATGTAAGGCAGCTTTTGGACGGAATGCTCACGTATTTTATAGGTGATCTTCTCGTTCCGCAAATCAGCGTGCACGCGCAGCCCTGCCTTGCGCAGTTGCGCTTCGACTTGTTTGACGTAGTCGGCCTGGGCATCCGAAATGTTCAGGATAGCAACTTGCACAGGCGCAAGCCACAGCGGCAACGCACCTGCGTAGTTCTCGATCAGGATGCCGATGAAGCGCTCCATCGAGCCCACGATCGCCCGGTGCAGCATGACCGGGACCTTGCGGGTATTGTCTTCGGCGACGTACTCCGAGCCCAGGCGGCCCGGCATCGAGAAGTCGACCTGCATGGTGCCGACCTGCCATGGACGGCCCAGGCTGTCCTTCAGGTGGTACTCGATCTTCGGGCCGTAGAAGGCGCCCTCGCCCGGCAGCTCGGTCCAGCTCACGCCGCAGGCGCGCAGCGCCGAGCGCAGCGCTTCCTCAGCCTGGTCCCAGACCTCGTCCGAGCCGATGCGGCTGTCCGGACGCAGGGCGATCTTGACATCGATGTTCTCGAAGCCGAAGTCGTCGTAGACTTCCATCGCCTGGGCGTGGAAGGCGGTCACTTCGCCCTCGATCTGCGCTTCGGTGCAGAAGATGTGGCCGTCGTCCTGGGTGAAGCCGCGCACGCGCATCAGGCCGTGCAGCGCGCCCGAGGACTCGTTGCGGTGGCACTGGCCGAACTCGCCGTAGCGCAGCGGCAGGTCGCGGTAGGAGCGCAGGCCGGCGTTATAGATCTGCACGTGGCCCGGGCAGTTCATGGGCTTGAGCGCGTACGAACGGTTCTCCGACTCGGTGGTGAACATGTTGTCGCGGTAGTTTTCCCAGTGGCCGGTCTTTTCCCACAGGCTGCGGTCCAGGATCTGCGGCGCCTTGACTTCGCTGTAGCCGTTGACCTGGTACTTGTGGCGCATGTACTGCTCCACCTGCTGCCAGACGGTCCAGCCCTTCGGGTGCCAGAAGATCAGGCCCGGCGCTTCCTCCTGAAAGTGGAACAGGTCCAATTGCTTTCCGAGTTTCCTGTGGTCGCGCTTCTCGGCCTCTTCCAGCATGTGCAGGTATTGCTCCTGGTCTTCCTTCCTGGTCCAGGCGGTGCCGTAGACGCGCTGCAGCATCTCGTTCTTGGAGTCGCCGCGCCAGTAGGCGCCGGCCAGCTTCATCAGCTTGAAAACCTTCAGCTTGCCGGTCGAGGGCACGTGCGGGCCGCGGCACAGGTCGGTGAAACCGCCTTCGCTATACAGGGACACGTCTTCGTTGGCCGGGATCGAGGCGATGATCTCGGCCTTGTAGGCTTCGCCGATCGACTTGAAATAGGCCACGGCCTCGTCGCGCGGCAGCACCTTGCGGGTGACCGGCTCGTCCTTCTTGGCGAGCTCGAGCATCTTCTTCTCGATTGCCTGCAGGTCTTCCGGGGTGAAGGGACGCTTGTACGAGAAGTCATAGTAGAAGCCGTTCTCGATCACCGGGCCGATGGTGACCTGGGCGTCCGGGAACAGCTCCTTCACCGCATAGGCCAGCAGGTGGGCGGTCGAGTGGCGGATTACGTCCAGGCCTTCGGGATCCTTGTCGGTGACGATGGCCAGGTCGGCATCGGATTCGATCAGGAAGGAGGTGTCGACCACCTTGCCGTTGACCTTGCCGGCCAGCGCGGCCTTGGCCAGGCTGGGAGCGATATTCTGGGCCACCTGGGCGACCGTGACGGGACCCTCGAATTGACGGTTCGAACCATCGGGAAGTCGAACGTTCAGCATGCTGTTCTCCAATCGTGGCGCGGGCGCCGGTGAGTAGGTTTGAAACTTGTGAAAAATGTACGGACGAAAAAAAACGCGGCACTAGCCGCGTTGTTTCGTTGTGTTGAGCAAAAGCACACCCCTTCGCGTCTAGCGATTCCCCCACAACCAGGTTGTAGTTCGCGGTGTCATAACCGTCGGTGCCTTTCTCGCTCTTACACTGTGTGTGCACTGAAGCACAGTATTCTGGTGGGCGGTGCAGAATTCGAATCTGCGACCCCTTGGATGTCGACCAAGTATTCTAACCAGCTGAACTAACCGCCCGATGCCGCCATTATAGGGACCGGGCTCCCGATAAGCAACCCTTGCACGGAAATACTTGCCTGGCAGCCCCAGCCACGCCGGAGAGACGGCTTTGCTTTACACTAGCGAATTGTCCAGATCAACGCGTATTACATGACATCCCGGCCCGTCGACCCTTCCCACCTGCACGCCCACCTCGACGGCGACGCGCGCCATTCCCACACCATCGAAGGACGCAGCCAGAAGGCATTGTCGGTCGCCCTCGTCCTGACCCTGCTGTTCGCCGTGATCGAGGTCGTCACCGGCTTCATCTCGAATTCGCTGGCACTGATCTCGGACGCCGGCCACATGGTGACCGACGCCGCCGCCCTCGGCCTGGCCCTGCTGGCCCAGCTGATCGCCAAGCGCCCTCCTTCGGCGCGCCATTCCTTCGGCTTCGTGCGCGCCGAAGCGCTGGCCGCCTTTGTGAACAGCCTGGCGATGCTGGCCCTGGTCGCCTGGATCGGCTGGGAGGCCGTGCAGCGCCTGCTGCATCCGGAACCCGTACAGGGCGGCATCGTCCTGGTGGTCGCCGTCATCGGCGCCGGCATCAACCTGCTGGTGGCCTGGGTGCTGTCGCGCGACAATACCAGCATCAACACCCGCGCCGCCCTGCTCAACGTGATGGGCGACCTGCTGGGCTCGCTCGCCGCGATCGCCGCCGGCGTCATCATCTATTTCACCGACTGGTACCGGGTCGACCCCATCCTGTCGGTCTTCGTGTCGCTGCTGATCCTCAAGTCGACCGTCGGGATCCTGCGCGAGTCCTACCACTTCCTGATGGAAGGCGTCCCGCACCAGATCGACTACCTGCAGGTCGGCAACGACATTGCCGGGATCAAGGGCGTGCTGTCGGTGCACGACTTGCACGTGTGGGACATGTCGCCGGGCGAGCCGGCCCTGATCGGCCACCTCGAGATCCATTCGCTGGAAGAATGGCCATCCGTGCTGGAGGCGGTGCGCGCCATGCTGCGCACACGCCACGGCATCGACCACGTCACCCTGCAGCCCGAGGCGGCCGGCGGCAAGTCCCTGTAAGCCGGCTCTTACCAGCCGCTGAGGAAGACGCCGATTGGCGGGCCGCCTGTGGTCCGGATAATCGGCGCATGGACTTCGACCACACCGTATTCGACACCCTGATCGTCGGCGGCGGCCCCGGCGGCCTGACGGCCGCCGTCTACCTGCGCCGCTTCACCCGCAACGTGGCCCTGGTCGACAAGGGCCACAGCCGGCTGGGATGGATCCCCGTCTCGCACAACTATCCAGGTTTCCCCGAGGGAATCAACGGCAAACAGCTGCTGGAGAACCTGCGCGCCCAGCTCGCCAATTACGGCGGCCATGTGATTCCCGGCGAAATCACAAGCCTGCGCGTCGAGGACGGCCTGTTCGTGGGCGAGTGCGTGGGCCCGGACGGCGACCTGACCGAGCTGCGCGCCCACACCGCGCTGCTGGCCACCGGCGTGGCCGACGCCGGCATGCCGGTCGAGCGCTGGGACGAGGCGGTCGCCGGCGGCGCGGTGCGCCTCTGCCCCGTCTGCGACGGCTTTGACGTCATCGACAAGCGCATCGGCGTCGTCACGTCCGAAGTCAACCCGGTCGGGCACGCGCTGTTCATGCGCACCTTCAGCAAGGACGTCCTCCTGTTCGAGCGCAGCGCGGAATCCACCATCAACGACGAGGAGCGGCGCCAGCTCGACGCGGCCAACGTGCGCCTGGTCGGCTCGCCGCTGGTGGGCGTGACGATGAGCGAGGACCTGAAGCCGGTCCTGCACACGGCCGACGGCGAGGACTATCCCTGCGACGTGTTCTATCCGATGCTGGGCGAGACCGCCCGCTCGGACCTCGCCGCGGCGCTGGGCGCCGAGACGGTGGAGTGCCGCAAGCTGCTGGTGGACGACCACCTGCGCACCTCGGTGCCGGGCCTGTACGCCATCGGCGACGTCACGCGCGGGCTGAACCAGATCGCGGTCGCGACCGGGCAGGCGGCGATCGCGGCGACCACCATCCACAATACCCTGCCCTGGTCGCTGCGCTGAACCCCGGGCTTGCGCCGCCAGCACGTCGTTCCGGCGAAGGCCGGAAGTTGCAGGCGCCAGTGGCGCGTAGGACGGTTTTGCGGGTAGCGACGAGCTAGCGCTGGCCGGACGCCAACGCGATCCGCTTGCGGACCTGCTCCAGCGCCGCCGTATCGCCGGCTTTCTCGGCGCGCTGGGCCTGCACGCCCAGCCAGGTCAGCAGCGGGCGGCGCCAGCCCTGGTGCGAGGCCGTGTCGACCGCCTGCGCGATGCCCTCGGGCGTGATGCGTCCCGCCTTGAACAGCGCACCCGCCGCCACCAGGCGCGCGAGCGGATCGACCACGGTGCCCAGCTGGCCGCCCGCCAGCACCGGCCGGTGCTGCTCGGGCAGCAGCGCCGCGTTCAAGCCGTCCCAGCGGCCGGCCAGGTAATCGGCATAGGCGCGCTGCGCGGGCGTGGCGTCCGCTGCCAGCGCGGCATAGCCGGGGCAGTCCTCGAACACCAGGCTGGCCGCCTGGGCCGCGCAGCGCACCAGCTCGACCTGGGCCACGTGGTCGACCCGGCCGGTGGCCGTGGTTTCCATGCGCGCGCGGCGGAACTCGGCCTCGGCGGCGGCGCTGTTGCCCTTCAGGTAATCGTCGGTAAAGGCGTCGAGCGAACCCTTGGCATTGGCCTGCCAGTCCGGCGGCAAGGGCTTGCTGCCGCAGCCGGCCAGCAGCGCCAGGATGAGGATGGGTGCGAATCTCATGGCAGCTTGATCTCCTGGTTGCTGCGGGCGAAGGGCCACTTGCGGTTGATCTCGTCGACCAGGCGGTTCACCTTGCGCAGGCTGGCGTCGACCTCGCCACGCAGCGCGCCCAGGTCCTGGGTGGCCACGCGCGCATTGGCGCCCACCGCCTGGGCCTCGACCAGCACCGCGTCCACCTTCTTCAGGGTCTCGCTGGCGTCCTTCAGCACCACGTGCAGCTGCTGGATGGCGGCCTGGCTGTCGTCCATGACGCCGTTCTTGCCGAACACGCGCGTATCGGCCTTGGCCAGGATGGTGTTCACGCGGTCGAGGGCCTCCCCCAGCTTGCGCGCCTCTTCGTCGCCGCCCAGCACGCCCCCCAGCACGCCGTACTTGCCCGACATGCGGCCGGTCACGGCCTGGAGGTTCGCCAGGCTGGCGTTGATGTCCGATTCGGCCGCGGTCATGGTTTCCAGGTTTTCCAGCAGCGCGCGCGCGGTGGCGACGATGCGCGGAATCTCGGCGGTGGCGTCGCCGCGCAGCACGGTGCGGGTGGAATTCGGCGGCAGCGGCGGGTCGTTCAGCAGGCCCGTATAGGCGCGCAGCCGGGTCTCGCCGACGATGCTCGACTCCAGGGTGAACACGCTCGAGGTGCGCAGCCACTTGGCGTCCTTGCTCTGGACGTCGACCTGGATCTGCACCTTGCCGTCGTCGGCCAGGTCGACCTGGCGCACGCGCCCGATCGGGAAGCCGGCGAAGCTCATGTCCATGCCCGGGATGACGCCGGAAGAATCGTCGGTAACCAGGGTCAGGCGCTGGGTCGGTTCGAACACGCCCCGCGCGTACATCACGTACAGCACGAAGCCGGCGATCAGGGCGCCGACCAGCACCAGCAGGATGATGGCCTTGGCTTCGACATGGGCTGGTTCGTCGGGTTCCGCTTCGGTCATGGACTTCCTTTGCTTTGTCTAGAAATATCGGATCAGATGTACTTCAGGGCGAGCGAGGCGGCCTCGATCACCAACAGCACGAACAGAAGGCGCAACGCTCCCGGCTGGACGGTGGAGACGACGCGGCGCGGGTAGCGCTGCAGTTCCAGGATGGCGGCGGTCGGGATCAGCGCCACGGCCAGGCCGAACAGCACGGTCTTGAGCACGAAGCCCGCGGTCACCACCGGCTCGAACACGCGTCCCACCGTACGGGTATAGTCGGCCACGCCCCAGGGCGAGAGGCCGTAGACGTTCAGGTAGGCCAGCACCAGCACGACGGTCGAGGTGACCATGGCGAGGCTCAGGACCGCGACCGCGTTGGCGATCAGCTGGGGCACCAGGTCGCGCCGCACCCGGCGCAAGGCTTCGTCGCCGGCGGCCTGCGGCGACAGCCCGGCGCGCGCCAGGCCCAGGGCCGAGGCGTCGAAGGCCATGCCGGCGCGCAGGGCCACGAACATCGCGGCCGAGAGGGGAATCAGTTCCAGCACCAGCACCCGCACCACCATCTCCAGCGCGTAGTGCGACAGGCCATAGCTCTTGGCCGTGACCAGCACGATACGGATGATGACCAGGCCGACCAGGGCCGAGGCGAGCGTGAACCAGGGCAGCACCTGCCAGGTGCTGGCATAGATGTAGCGCGAGGCCGCCAGGCGGTTGGCGCGGTGATAGGTCGAGGGCGACAGCGCCATCACGATGGCGACCGCGCCCAGGTGGACCATGTACCACCAGCTGCGCAGGTAGCGCGCCAGGGCGAGGCCCCACAGGCTGGGGCGGGCTGTCAGGTTGAGGGTTCGGCGCATGGGGGGAATGATACTGCTTTAGCAACGGTTTGCGCGGGTTGGTGACAACTGGATACGTTATGGGCTGCGGTGAGAAACTTCGGTTCCCGCCAAGGGGGCCGCCGAGGCGGGGGATGACGGTCTCACGGCTACGTAAATGTGAACGTCATCCCCGCGCAGGCGGGGACCCAAGTTTGCGTGCGAACCTTACTGCCTCCTCGCCTCCACCACCCCCGACACTTCCCCGATCGCCCCCAGCGCCTTCTGCAGCTGCGCGGTCGACCCGATCTCCGCCGTGAACACCATGCGCGCCTGTCCCTTGCTGCTTTGGGTATTCACCCCGGTCACGTTGATCTTCTCGCGCGAGAACACCTCGGAGATGTCGCGCAGCAGGCCCTGGCGGTCCTGGGCCAGGATGAACAGGTCGACCGGGTACACGGTCTCGCTGCCCGCCAGCCCCCACTCGGTCTCGATCACCCGCTCCGGCGCCTTGGCCCGCATCTCGGCGAAGTTCTTGCAGGTGAGGCGGTGGATCGACACGCCCTTGCCGCGCGTGACGAAGCCCACGATGGGGTCGGGCGGAGCGGGCTTGCAGCACTTGGCCAGCATCGTCATCAGGCCTTCCGTCCCCACCACCAGTACGCCGGACTTGGCGCCCTGCTCCACACTCGAGGCGCGGCTCTTGCTGATGACGGCCGCGTCTTCCTGCGGCGGCGGCTCGCCTTCGTGCAGGGCGGCTTCCACATGGCGCAGGCTGAACTTCTCCTTGCCGACCTGGATGAAAAGGTCGTCCACCTTGGCGAAGCCCAGCTTGTGCGCCAGCGCTTCCAGGTTGACCGCGGTCTTGCCCTCGCGCTGGAGCGACTTCTCGACCAGCGCCCGGCCCTGGGCCAGGGTCTCGGCGAGCTCCTGGGCGTGGAACCAGGCGCGGATCTTGGTGCGGGTGCGGCTCGACACCGTGTAGCCGGGGCTGACCCAGTCGCGCGACGGGCCCTGGCTGCCGCTGCCGCCCTTGGCGGTGATGATCTCGCAGGTCTGGCCGTTCTTCAGCGGGGTGTTGAGCGGCACCATGACGCCGTCGATCTTGGCGCCGCGGCAGCGGTGTCCGACCTCGCTGTGCAGGTGGTAGGCGAAGTCGATCGGCGTGGCGCCCACCGGCAGCTCCAGCACCCGCGCCTGCGGCGTCAGCACGAAGATGCGGTCGTCGAGCGTGGCGGCCTTGAGCTTTTCCACCCATTCGCGCTGCAGGTCTTCCTGGCCGGCGACGACGTCGGCGACGTCGCTCTTCCAGGCCAGCAGCTGGCGCAGCCAGGCGATCTTCTCGTCGTACTTCTGGCTCTTGAAGTTGGAGCCGCCCTCTTCCTTGTAGCGCCAGTGGGCGGCGATGCCGTATTCGGCGAAGTTGTGCATCTCCTGGGTGCGGATCTGCACCTCGAGCGGGCGCCCGTCCTCGGCCGTCACCACCGTGTGCAGCGACTGGTAGCCGTTCGGCTTGGGGCGGGAGATGTAGTCGTCGAATTCCTTGGGGATCGGGGTCCAGATATTGTGGACCACGCCCAGCACGGTATAGCAGGTCTTCACGTCCGGCACGATCACGCGGAAGGCGCGCACGTCGTACAGGTCGGTGAAGTCGAGCTCCTTGCCGCGCATCTTGTTCCAGATGCTGTAGATGTGCTTGGGCCGGCCCGACACCTCGGCCTTCACGCCGGCCTGCGCGAGTTCCTCCTGCAGACGGGCGATCGAGGAGGCCACGAAGCCTTCGCGCTGCATGCGCTTCTCTTCGAGCATCTTGGCGATGCGCTTGTAGGTCTCGGGCTCGATGAAGCGGAAGGACAGGTCTTCCAGCTCCCACTTGAGCTGCCACACCCCCAGGCGGTTGGCCAGCGGCGCGTAGAAATCCAGCACCTCGCGCCCATAGGCGCGGGTGACCTCGTCGAAGCGCTTCTGGTCGGCGAAATAGCGCAGGCTGGCCGCGCACGAAGCCAGGCGCATCAGCACCACGCGCATGTCCGAGGCCATCGCCAGCAGCATCTTGCGCAGGGTTTCCACCTGCTGGGCGGCCTGCTGGGCCGCGTTCTTGCCGCTGCCCACCGGCGCCTGGACCGCGGTCAGGTCGCGCAGGCGGATCAGCTGGAACTGCCCGCGCACCAGGTCCGCCACTTCCTTGCCGAAGCGTTCCTCGAGCTTGTCGGCGGCCGCCGGGTCGAAGATCGCCAGCTCGAACAGCAGGCCGGCGATGCGGGTCTCGGTGTCGGTGCGCAGGTAGGCCAGGGTGCCGGCCACGCCAAGCGAGAACTCGAAGGCGTTCTGGCCGGAACTGGCGAGGCGCTCGCCGTAGGCCTCGGCGGCATGGTCGAGCGCGCCGTGCACGCGCGCGCAATCCTCGGGGCTGAGTCCCTGGACCAGCTGGGCCCTGGCGTCGCCGAGTGCGGCGGTCGATACCATGCCGGCTTAGCGCAGGGCGGCGGTGATGCAGACCTCCACCAGGCATGCGGGATTGGCGAGCTTGGCCTCGACGGTGGCGCGCGGCGGGGTGTGGCCCTGGGCGACCCATTCGTCCCATACCGCGTTCATGCCGGCGAAGTTGGCCATGTCGGAGATGAAGATCTGGCACATCAGGATGCAGGACTTGTCGCTGCCCGCCTCGCCCAGCAGGCGGTCGACGTGGGCCAGCACCTCGCGCATCTGGCCATCGATGCCCTGGGCGGTGTCTTCGGCGATCTGGCCGGCCAGGTAGACGGTGCCGTTGTGGATGGCGATTTCGGAGAGGCGCTTGCCGACGTGGATACGTTTGATTTCCATGGTTGCTTTCGTAAAGTTGGCTGGGGCTAGGCGCCCGTCAGCCGATCAAGAATTCTCGCGCGATGGCGATCTGGTTTGGCTGGATGAAGGTCGGCGCATGGCCCACGCCCGCGATCTCGACCAGGCGCGGCTTCGGGCCACGCCTGGTCATCTCGGCCGCGGTCTCGCGCGACAGCAGGTCGGAGTGCTCGCCGCGCACCAGCAAGGTGGGGCAGCGGATGGCGTCCCAGGCGGCCCACAGGGCCGCCTCGTCGCCGGCCGCGCGCTCGGGTGTGATGGCCTTGAACGGCTGGGCCAGGCCCAGGTCGTAGTGACGCACCCACTGGCCGTCGTCCTGGCGGCGCAGCACGTCGCTGGAGAGCTTGAGCCACTCGTCGTCGGTGTGCGGACCGAAGGACAGCGACACCGCCTTCACGTATTCCGCCCCCGCCTCGAAGCTGGGGAAGCGGATGTCCTGGCCGATGTACTCGCCGATGCGCTGCAGCGCCGCCTGGTCGAGCACCGGTCCGATGTCGTTGAGCACCATGCGGCTGATGGGCGTGCCTTCGAGCGAGGCCAGCACCATGCCGATCAGGCCGCCCATCGAGGTGCCGAGCCAGTGCACCTCGCGCGCCTCGCCGGGGGCGGTGACGCGCGCGATCAGGGTGACCATGTCGGACACGTACTGCGGGATGACGTAGTGGGCGGGGTCGCGCAGCCGGTCCGAACGGCCGCGGCCGACCACGTCAGGGCAGACCACGCGGTATTCGCCGCACAGGGCGCGCGCCAGGTGGTCGAAGTCGTCGCCGACGCGGGTCACGCCGTGCACGCAGACCAGGACCTTGGGGTTGAGGGGATCGCCCCACTCCTTGTAGGCGACCCGGTGCAGGCCTGCAGGCGAACTGCACTGCACGCTCTTCAAGCTGGGTTCAGACATGGGGCCGCTCCATATGACAAGATTAATCACTTCTCTACACCGCAATGCAACATTCTACCCGCCGTTGCGATTAGAATTCTACCAATTCCGAGGAAGCTTCCCGATCACCTTCACATAGAGGACACAATGGATTCGAAGATGTTAGTTGGCAAGACCGCTCTCGTGACCGGCTCGACGTCCGGCATCGGCCTGGGCATCGCCCGCAGCCTGGCCGAACAGGGCGCGAACATCGTGTTCAACGGCTTTGGCGACGCCCAGCAGATCGAGAAGCTCCACACCGACATCGGCGCCGAGTTCGGTGTCCAGACCGCCTACCATAACGCCGACATGTCCAGGCCGGACCAGATCGAGGCCATGATGAAGTTCGCGGCCGACAAGTTCGGCGGCGTCGACATCCTGGTCAACAATGCCGGCATCCAGCACGTGGCCCCGGTCGAGGAATTCCCGATCGAGAAGTGGGACGCCATCCTGGCCATCAACCTGAGCTCGGCCTTCCACACCACCCGCCTGGCCCTGCCAGGCATGAAGCAGAAGAACTGGGGCCGCATCATCAACCTGGCCTCGGTCCACGGCCTGGTGGGCTCGGCCCAGAAATCCGCCTACGTCGCCGCGAAACACGGCCTGGTCGGCTTCACCAAGGTCACCGCGCTCGAAACCGCGCACACCGGCGTCACCTGCAACGCCATCTGCCCGGGCTGGGTCCTGACCCCGCTGGTCCAGAAACAGGTCGACGACCGCGCCGCGCGCGACAAGCTGAGCAACGACGAAGCGCGCCGCGCCCTGCTCGCGGAAAAGCAGCCCTCGGGCGAATTCGTCACCCCGGAAGAACTGGGCGCGCTGGCCGTGTTCTTCTGCAGCCCGGCCGGCAGCCAGGTGCGCGGCGTGGCCTGGAACATGGACGGCGGCTGGGCGGCGCAGTAGGAATTTCGTCACCGTGACCGCAGGGTGGGCGGCTTGTGATGGAGGGCAGATCATCGTGCTCGGGAGCGGTGCCGGCATCTATCACCGCGTGGGCGGGAGACCCGCCCACCCTACATGCCCCCATCACAATAACAAGGGGACAACCACCATGCGGACCTGGGCCACGACCCTCGCACTCACCCTCGCCTTCCTTTCCACATCCAGCCAGGCCGCCGGCCAGCGCCCCATCCTCCTGACGCCGGACCGCGTCTGGACCGGCGAAGGCGCACCCCAGCGCGGCTGGGCCGTGCTGGTCGCGAACGGCCGCATCGAGGCCGCCGGGCCGGCCGGCACGATCCATGCGCCCCGGGACGCCGAGCGCATCGCCCTGCCGGGCCAGACCCTGATCCCGGGCATGATCGACCTGCACTCGCACGTGCTGCTGCACCCGTATAACGAAACCACCTGGGACGACCAGGTGATCAAGGAGCCGGTCGCCTACCGCATCGTGCTGGCCGCGAAGCACGCCGCCGACACCCTGCAGGCCGGTTTCACCACCCTGCGCGACCTGGGCACCGAGGGCGCGGACTACGCCGACGCCGGCATCAAGCGCGCCATCGAGGAAGGTGTGGCGCCCGGTCCGCGCCTCCTGATCGCCACCCGCGCCATCGTGGCCAGCTACAGCTACGGGCCGGCGGAAAAGACCTACCGCCCCGACATGGAACTGCCCTACGGCGCCCAGCCGGCCACCGGCATCGACGAAGTCACGAAGGCGGTGCGCGAGCAATCCGCGCGCGGCGCCGACTGGATCAAGTTCTATGCGGACTACCGCACCGGCATCGACGGCAGCGCACGCCCGACCTTCACCCTGGAAGAGATGAAGGCGATGGTCGCCGCCGCCCACGTCAGCGGCCGCAAGGTGGCGGCCCACGCCAGCAGCGACGAGGCGATCCGCATGGCGGTGCTGGCCGGGGCCGACACCATCGAGCACGGTTACGGCGCCTCGGAAGCCACCTTCAAGCTGATGGCCCAGCGCGGCACGGCCTATATCCCGACCTTGACGGCGCCGGAAGCGATCGGCGAGTACCTCCAGAAGCACGTGCGTGGCGCTGCGCCGACACCGGCGATGGCGCAGGCCCACGCCGCATTCCGCCTGGCGCGGCGCCTGGGCGTGACCATCGGCCACGGCAGCGACGTCGGCGTGTTCGCGCACGGGACCAATGCGCGCGAGCTGGCCTGGATGGTCAGGCTCGGCATGACGCCGCTCGAAGCGATGCGCGCGGCGACCGGCGTGGCGGCCGGCATCCTGGGCAAATCGAAGGAGCTGGGCGCGATCAAGCCGGGCATGCTGGCCGATCTCGCCGCCGTCGACGGCAACCCGCTCGAGGACATCGGCGCCGCCGCGAACGTACGTTTCGTGATGAAGGGCGGCACGGTCTACCGCCGCCCTTGAGCGCTGCGGCGCCTGTCGTCCCAGGGCGACAGGCCCGTGCCCGCCTGCGGATTTCCACAATAGCGACGCGCGGGCGATTCAACGAAGATGGCCACATCACCAACCTCGTTGAAGAGTTGTCATGAAAAAGCCATTCTATAAAATCCTGTATGTCCAGGTGCTGTTCGCCATCTTCGTCGGCGTACTGCTCGGGGTGTTCCACCCTGAACTCGGCACCAAGATGAAGCCCTTGGGAGACGGCTTCATCAAACTGATCAAGATGATCATCGCCCCGGTGATCTTCTGTACCGTGGTCGCCGGCATCGCCGGCATGCAGGACATGAAAAAGATCGGCCGCGTCGGCGGCAAGGCCCTGCTCTACTTCGAGGTCGTCTCGACCTTCGCCCTGGCCATCGGTCTGGTGGTGGCCAACGTGGTCAAGCCGGGCGCCGGCTTCAACGTCGACCCGGCCCACCTGGACACCAAGTCGATCGCCCAGTACACCGAGAAGGCGCACAGCCAGAGCACGGTGGACTTCATCATGAACATCATCCCGAACACCTTCATCGATGCCTTCGCCAAGGGCGACATCCTGCAGGTGCTCCTGATCGCGATCCTGTTCGGCTTCTCGCTGTCGATGATGGGCGAGCGCGGCCGCCCGGTGACCAAGCTGATCGAGGACTTCTCGCACGTGATCTTCGGCGTCGTCAACATCGTCATGAAGGTCGCCCCGGTCGGCGCCTTCGGTGCGATGGCCTTCACCATCGGCAAATACGGCCTCGATTCGCTGCTGCCGCTGGCCAAGCTGATGGGTTCCTTCTACCTGACCTGCTTCCTGTTCGTGGTGGTGGTGCTCGGCGCGATCGCCAGGATGACCGGCTTCTCGATCTTCAAGTTCATCGCCTACATCAAGGAAGAACTGCTGATCGTGCTGGGCACCAGCTCCTCCGAGAGCGCCCTGCCGGCCCTGATGCGCAAGCTGGAAAAGCTCGGCTGCTCCAAGCCCGTGGTGGGCCTGGTGGTCCCGACCGGCTACTCCTTCAACCTGGACGGCACCAACATCTACATGACCATGGCCGCCTTGTTCGTGGCCCAGGCAACCAACACCGACCTGACGCTGACCCAGGAACTGACCATCCTGTTCGTGGCGATGCTGACCTCGAAAGGCGCCTCGGGCATCACCGGCGCCGGCTTCATCACCCTGGCCGCGACCCTGGCCGTGGTGCCGACCATCCCGGTGGCGGGCATGGCCCTGATCCTCGGCATCGACCGCTTCATGAGCGAATGCCGCGCCCTGACCAACTTCGTCGGCAACGGCGTGGCGACGGTGGTGGTGTCGAAGTGGGAGAAGGAGCTCGATACCAATCGCATGCACGAAGTCCTGGACGGCCGTGTGGCGGTCGAGGACGACAAGCGCCTGCACGAAGTGCGCGAAGCGGCCTGACAGGCGCGTTCCCGCCCCTCCCAGAAACCGCGCCAACCGGCGCGGTTTTTTTATGCGTTCCGCCTGAAGAAAGTTGTAGACATATCGGTCTAGACCAACTACTCTAGTAAGCATTCAAGCCTACGAGAGGATGCCATGCCCCGCCACGCCGACGCGCCCAAGCCCACGCCCGCCGAACTCGATCTGCTGCAAGTGCTGTGGCCGATGAGTTCCGCCACGGCCAAGCAGGTGCACGAGGAAATGCTCAAGGAGCGCCCCGACGTCACCTATGCCACCGTGCTGCGCCTGATGCAGGTGATGCACGGCAAGGGACTCCTGATCCGCGACGAGAGCGAACGCTCCCACGTCTACGCACCGGCCCATGCGCGCGACGCCCTGCAGACCAATTTGCTGAAGGACCTGATGCAGCGCGCCTTCGCCGGCTCGGCCAAGGCCCTGGTGCTGGCCGCGCTCAAGAGCGGCATCTCGAAGAAGGAGCGCGACGAGATCGAAAGGCTGCTCAAGGAAGACAAGCCGGAGGACAAGGCATGAGCGCCGGCGCCGTGATGGCCGCCCTCGGCTGGACCCTGGTCGACTTCCTGTGGCAGGGCGCGCTGGTCGCGGGCCTCACCGCGGCCGTGCTCGGTCTCCTGCGCCATGGGCGCCCCGAGCAGCGCTACCTGGCGGCCTGCCTGGGACTGCTGGCCTGCATCCTGTGGCCGGCGGCGACGCTGGCGCAGCGCCTGCACAGCGCCGGGGCCGGCAGCCCGGTCGCCTTCCTGCGCGCGGGGCCAGGCCGGGGCGATGCCGCGGGCGGGCCGGGATGGGAAGCCTTCGTCCAGGAACACCTGGGCTGGATCGTACTCGGCTGGGCGGTGTGCGCCGCCCTGCTCTCGCTGCGCATGGTGGCTGGATTGCTGTGGATCCGCCGCGCGGCCGCCCGCGAACCGAGCGACCCGCTCTGGCAGGCGCGCCTGCAGCGCCTGGCCGGGCAGTTCGGCATCGCGCGCAGCGTCAGCCTGCGCGTGGTCGGGCACCTGGCCAGCCCGGTCACGGCCGGCTGGTGGCGCCCGGTGGTGCTGGTGCCCGCTTCGCTGGTGTCGGGCATGGCGCCCAACCTGCTCGAGGCGCTGCTGGCGCACGAACTGGCCCATATCAAACGCCACGACTACCTGGTGAACCTGGCCCAGAACGTCGTGGAAACCCTGCTGTTCTATCACCCGGCCGTGTGGTGGCTGTCGCACCGCATCCGCACCGAGCGTGAGCAGATCGCAGACGATGTCGCAGCAAGGATACTCGGCGAACCGCGGCGCCTGGCCCTTGCGCTTTCCGAACTGGAAAAACTCCAGTTCTCAACCCACCACCTGGCCCAGGCGGCCAACGGAGGAGATCTTATGTCACGCATCACACGCTTGCTACGTCCCGAGTCGCGGGGTTCGAACTGGAAGGCGGCCATTCCCGCGCTGGGACTGGCGGTCATGAGCATCGGGCTGTTTGCCCATGCCGCGCCGGCCAAGCCGGCCAAGCCGGATACCGAGGCCCTGGTGGACTTCCAGTCCTGCCCCAAGCCTGCCTATCCGAAGGAGTCGATCGCCAAGAGCCAGACCGGCACCGTCAGCCTGAGCTTCCTGATCGGCGTCGACGGCAGGGTCAAGGACACCAAGGTGATCCAGTCGGCGGGCTACCCGGCGCTGGACGAGGCGGCGCGCAGCGCGCTGACGGTGTGCCGGTTCTACCCGGCGCGCACCGCCGGCTTGCCGGTCGAGGCCTGGACCAAGGTCCGGTATGTCTGGTCCTTGCAGTAAGCAGGAATAAGAACACAGGAATGAGAACACAGGAATAAGAACAGCCCGGACGAGGACGCTCGCCGGGCTGTTCATGTGGTCTACCCCGATGGGCGGCGCGAGCCGCCCGTTTGCGTTCTAGACCGTCGCGACGTCCAGCTCGCAGCCGGTCGCGGCCAGCACCTGCTCCTTGGTGACGCCCGGCGCCAGCTCGACCAGCATGAGGCCGGTGTCGGTCACGTCGATCACGCCGAGGTCGGTGATGATGCGGTCCACCACGCCCACGCCGGTCAGCGGCAGGTCGCACTTCTTGAGGATCTTGTGCGAGGTCGAGCCATCCTTGGCGGTGGCGACGTGTTCCATCACCACGACCACGCGCTTGACGCCGGCCACCAGGTCCATCGCGCCGCCCATGCCCTTCACCATCTTGCCTGGAATCATCCAGTTGGCCAGGTCGCCGCGCTCGGACACCTGCATCGCACCCAGGATCGCCAGGTTGATCTTGCCGCCGCGGATCATGCCGAAGGAATCGGCCGAGCTGAAGTAGGCGGCGCCCGGCAGCGCGGTCACGGTCTGCTTGCCGGCGTTGATCAGGTCGGCGTCCACTTCGGCCTCGCGCGGGAAGGGCCCGATGCCCAGCAGGCCGTTTTCCGACTGCAGGAAAACTTCCATATCGTTCGGAACGTAGTTCGCCACCAGGGTCGGCAGGCCGATACCCAGGTTCACATAAAAACCGTCCTGCAGTTCCTTCGCCGCGCGCGCGGCCATTTCATCACGAGTCCATGCCATGTTCTGTCTCCGATTGATCTTAGTTGGCGCGCACGGTGCGCTGTTCGATGCGCTTTTCCGGCGTCGGATTGTGGACGATGCGGTGCACGAAGATGCTCGGGGTGTGCACCTGGTCCGGATCGATCTCGCCGATCTCGACCAGCTCTTCGACTTCCACGATGCAAACCTTGCCCGCGGTGGCGACGTTCGGGTTGAAGTTGCGGGCCGTCTTGCGGAAAATCAGGTTGCCCGCCTTGTCGGCCTTCCATGCCTTGACCAGCGACACGTCCGGCACCAGGGCGCGTTCCATCACGTAGTGTTCGCCGTCGAATTCGCGGGTTTCCTTGCCGTCGGCGACGATGGTGCCGTAGCCGGTCTTGGTGAAGAAGGCCGGAATGCCGGCGCCGCCGGCGCGCAGCTTCTCGGCCAGGGTGCCCTGCGGGGTGAATTCGAGTTCCAGTTCGCCGGCCAGGAACTGGCGCGCGAATTCCTTGTTCTCGCCCACATAGGACGAAATCATCTTCTTGATCTGGCGCGTCTCCAGCAGCTGGCCCAGGCCGAAGCCGTCGACGCCGGCGTTGTTCGAGATCGCGGTCAGGTTCTTCACGCCCGAATCGCGCAGCGCCGCGATCAACGCCTCAGGAATGCCGCACAGGCCGAAGCCGCCGACGGCGATGGTCTGGCCGTCCGCAACGATACCGGCCAGGGCCGATGTCGCATCAGGATACACTTTGTTCATACCCGTCCCTTTTATAAGTTATTGAGCGCAATACAAATCCCCGTGGCGGCGTTGCATCGCCTCGCCGTACCACAGTACTGTCTTCGGCGACGCGCCTTGCCCCGAGGCTTAGGAATGCGCTCACCGCCGAACAGCTCTTCTATACTGCAAGAGTAGATTCTCAGCATAAAATAGCCCGGACCGAAGCACAATACCGTAAAAATACGGCCAGACCTCCATGAACATTGCCGTCGACCTGCCTCAGATGAACGCCCCCTATACCATCGACTACGAGATGATCTTCCAGCACGCGCCCGTGGGCATGTGCGTCTCGGTCGATCGCGTCATCCAGTCCTGCAACGAGGCGCTGGCGGGGATGTTCGGCCACGCGCGTGGACAGCTCGAGGGACAGTCGTTCAGCGTGCTCTACCCGACCATGGACGAGTTCCTGCGCACGGGCGACCGCATCGTTCCCATCATGAATGCCAAGGGGCGCTATTCGGACGAGCGCATCATGCGCCGTGCAAACGGCGAGCTGTTCTGGTGCCACGTGACGGGGCGCGCCCTCGATTCCTCGCAGCCCTTGGGCGCGGGGGTGTGGACGTTCGAGGACGTGAGCGAGAAGCGGCCGGTGACGGCGGAGCTGACGCCGCGCGAGCGCGAGATCGCGGCCTTGCTGGTCGAGGGGAAGACCAGCAAGATCATTGCGCGGGAGACCGACTTGTCGCCGCGGACGGTGGAGATGCACCGGGCCAGCCTGATGCGGAAGTTCTCGGCATCCACTTCGTCGGAGCTGGTGCACAAGCTGGTGGGGGTGGCGAGGTAGGGGCTGCGGTGGAAAACTTGGGTCCCCGCCTTCGCGGGGATGACGTGCCATGGAACGTGTCCGAAGTTGCTTACGTGGTTTACGGGCGGAAGCGATCAACGTCATCCCGGCGCAGGCCGGGATCCAAGTCCGTTGTTCAGCCGAACCGCATCACCCGGTAACCGGCAGCTGCTCCCTGAACGCCTCCGGCAACGGCGCCGACTTCTGCTTCGCGAAATCCACCCACACGACCTTGGCCAGTCCTTCGGCATGCAGCTCGCCCGCTTCCCCGTCCGCCCCCACCAGGCGGATCTCGTGCGAGACCTCGACGCTGGAGCGGCCCGGCGGCGCCACGAAGGTGCGCACCTCGATCTCGGCCGGATAGGTCAGCTGCTTCAGGAAACTCATCGAGGCGGCGACGATCACCGGCCCTTCCCCGCGCGGATCGGGCAGGCCGCCCACGCTTTCCAGCCACGCGATGCGGGCCGATTCGATGTACCGGAAATAATTGGTGTTGTTGACGTGACCCATGGCGTCCATGTCACCCCAACGGATAGGCATGCGCATCGCATGCACGAACTTCTTACTGCTCATTGCGTCCTTTTACGTACTTGGTCTGTTACTGCGACCTCTGTTACTGCGCCGTCATTCCGTCATCGGCCGTGATGATGGCGCCGTTGATAAAGTGGGCTTCCTCCGCCGCCAGGAGCAGCAGCAGCCCGTCGAGGTCTTCCGGCTTGCCTGGGCGCTTGCGCGGCAGCCCGTCGATCAGCTTGCGCCCCTGTTCGGTATCGAAATAGTCCTCGTTCATTTCGGTCGAGATGTAGCCCGGACAGATCGCATTCACGTTGATCCCGTACTTGCCCCACTCGACCGCCATCGCCTTGGTCATCTGCACCACGCCGGCCTTGCTCATGCAGTACACGCCGATCTGGGGCAGCACGCGCAAGCCCGCCACCGACGCGATGTTCACGATGCGGTGCTGCTTGCGCGGGTCGCCCTTGGCGCGCGCGATCATGCGCTTGGCGGTCTGCTGGGCCACGAAGAAGGCGCCGCGCAGGTTGGTGTCCATGATGTAGGCGTAATCGTCCTCGGAGACGTCCAGCAGCTTCTGGGTGGCCGACACCCCCGAGTTGTTCACCAGGATGTCGATCGGGCCGGCCTCGGTCTCGGCGTGCGCGATGGCCGCCTTGATGCTGTCCAGGTCGGTGACGTCGAGGCGCACCACGTGGGCCGCGCCGCCGTCGGCCTCGATCTCGGCCCGCAGTTCCTTGAGCCGCTCGACCCGGCGCGAGGCCAGCACCACCTGGGCGCCCGCCCCCGCCAGCGCTTTTGCGAAGCGCGCGCCGAGCCCGCTGGACGCGCCCGTGACCATTGCAATCTTGCCTTCGAAATTGACTTCAATCCCCACGGATGGCTCCCTCGGCGCACTGCGCATGACCTTGTTGCGAAGCCATCATCATTACACAAAACATCAGTATTAGATTGCCGCATCCAATAATGCCCGTAAAATGGCGGCGGAGTTGCATTCGGGACCAAAAAAAGGCACACTCGTGCTTAAATTTATTTCTTCATATAAAAACCATGACAGAGCCAACCAACATTCTTGAACAATACGGGCCGCGCGAAGCGATGGAGTACGACGTCGTCGTCGTCGGCGGCGGCCCCGCGGGCCTGTCCGCGGCGATCCGGCTCAAGCAGCTGGCCGCGGAAAAAGGCCACGACGTGTCGGTCTGCGTTCTGGAAAAAGGCAGCGAAGTCGGCGCGCACATCCTGTCGGGCGCGGTGATGGATCCGCGCGCGCTGGACGAGCTGATCCCGGACTGGAAGGAAAAGGGCGCGCCGCTGAACACCGCCGTCACCGAAGACCGCGTGCTGTTCCTGACCGAGACCAAGTCCTATGCCACCCCGTCGTTCGCGATCCCGAAGGCGCTGACCAATCATGGCAACTACGTGATCTCGCTCGCCAACGTGGTGCGCTGGCTGGGCCAGCAGGCCGAGGCGATGGGCGTCGAGATCTTCCCCGGCTTCCCGGCCGCCGAGATCCTGTACAACGAGGACGGCTCGGTCAAGGGCGTCGCCACCGGCAACATGGGCGTCAAGCGCGACGGCGAGCCGGGTCCGGACTTCCAGCTCGGCATGGAGCTGCACGCCAAGTACACCCTGTTCGCGGAAGGCTCGCGCGGCCACCTCGGCAAGCAGCTGATGGCCAAATACGACCTGAACAAGGGTAAGGACCCGCAGACCTACGGCATCGGCATCAAGGAGCTGTGGGAGATCGATCCGTCCAAGCACAAGCCGGGCCTGGTGATCCACACCGCCGGCTGGCCGCTGGACAACAGCACCTATGGCGGCTCCTTCCTCTACCACCTGGAAAACAACCAGGTCGCGGTCGGCTTCGTGGTGGGCCTGTCCTACCAGAACCCCTACCTGTCGCCCTACGAGGAATTCCAGCGTTACAAGACCCACCCGGCGATCCGCCACTTCTTCGAAGGCGGCAAGCGCATTTCCTACGGCGCGCGCGCCATCACGGCAGGGGGTTTGCAATCCTTGCCGAAGACCGTGTTCCCGGGCGGCGCCCTGATCGGCTGCGACGCCGGCTTCCTGAACACCAGCCGCATCAAGGGCAGCCACGCCGCGATCAAGACCGGCATGCTGGCCGCCGACGCCGCCTACGAGGCGCTGGCCGCCGGCCGCCAGGCCGATGAGCTGAGCAGCTATCCGGCCGCCTTCGAGCAGTCCTGGCTGCACGAGGAGCTGCACATCGCGCGCAACTTCAAGCCCTGGATGGCCAAGGGCCTGGTGCTGGGCACGATCATGACCGGCATCGACCAGATCGTCTTCCGCGGCAAGGCGCCCTGGACCCTGCGCCACAAGCACGCCGACCACGAAGCTTTGCGCCCGGCCTCGCAGTTCAAGCCGATCGTCTATCCGAAGCCGGACGGCAAGCTGACCTTCGACCGCCTGTCCTCGGTGTTCATCTCGAACACCAACCACGGCGAAGACCAGCCGGTGCACCTGACCCTGAAGAACCCGGGCGTGCCGGTGGACGTGAACCTGGCCACCTACGCGGGACCGGAACAGCGCTACTGCCCGGCCGGCGTGTACGAGTTCGTCAAGACCGACGAGGGCAAGGACCGCCTGCAGATCAACGCCCAGAACTGCGTGCACTGCAAGACCTGCGACATCAAGGACCCGACCCAGAATATCGTCTGGGTCACGCCGGAAGGCGGCGGCGGTCCGAACTACCCGAACATGTAAGGGTCGTTCCGCACCGCCCCGCCCGGGGCGGTGTATTTCCTTGGCCACATTTCTGCGGCTGAAAACTCCTTCTCCACGGCATGATTCCACTGCCGACTATGTCCGACCTGTCCTACGGTCCTGCCTCCCACGCTCCGATTGTCCTGACGGGCCAGAAGCCTAGAATGAAGTTCTCGAAGCACTAAATACGGAGGATCCATGGGTGAGAACAAAGGACATGGCACCAAAGGCCCGAGCTACGATCAGCTGAATGATATGGACACCAATGTCCAGCGCGACAAGCTGAACCAGCAACAATCGGGCAACATGCAGTCGGGGCGGCAATCCGGTAGCCAGCAGTCGGGGCAGCAACAACAGGGTAGCCAGCAATCAGGTCAACAGCAGCAAGGTAGTCAGCAATCCGATAAGCAGCAACAAGGTAGTCAGCAATCCGGTAAACAGCAGCAAGGTAGTCAGCAATCCGGTAAGCAGCAGCAAGGCAGCCAGCAGTCGGGGCAGCAGCAGCAAGGAAGCAGGCAGTCCAACATCAACCAGCAGGGCAGCCAGCAATCCGGCCAGCAACAAGGTAGTCAGCAGTCGGGCCGGCAGGGCAGCCAGCAGTCGGGCGGCCAGCATGCTTCCGGCGGTACGCCGGCACTGGACGACCTGGATTCGAAAGGCGAGAGCGCAAAGGATGCGTCTCAAGCCTGGAGCCAGGACAACAGCGTCGACAAGCAGCGCGGCAACCGCTGAGGCGGTAGGCTTCGCATAGGGCGCACAGCGCGCCCCACGGCTGGCCCTCAGTGCCAGCCGTTCCCATTTTTTGCGGCCGGCCCCTGTGGCCGGCCGTTTCCATCGTGCTCCGGTGATCGCTGAGCACCTAGCCCAGTAGGCGGGAGAAAGCGCATGGCGATGCATGGGAAGTAAAGGCAAGGCGCGAGGAGGCAGTGTGGCTGGCCACACAACGACGAGCTAGGCCGGCTGCGCTTTCCAGGCGCGCCAGGAGCGACTCTCGCCTGTTGGGATAGGTTCCTAGCGCCCTGTGCTCCGGGCCAGGCGTTCCAGTTCGCCGGCCGGCATCGGCCCGCCGACGACATAGCCTTGCGCATAATCGCAGCCGGCCTCGCGCAGCATGCTGCGCTGGAACTCGGTCTCGACGCCTTCCGCCACCACCTTCATGCCCAGCTTGTGGGCCATCGCGATGATGGCTTCGCAGGCCGCCAGCCCGTTGGGCTCGCGCTCCAGCGCCTCGACGAAACCCTGGTCGATCTTGATGTAGTCGAGCTCGTAGCGCACCAGGTGGGCCAGCGAGGAATAGCCGGCGCCGAAATGGTCCAGCGCCACTTGCAGGCCCATGGCGCGGTAGGGACGCAGGCGCTCGATCACGGCGTCCATGCCCTCGAGCAGCATCGCTTCGCCGATCTCCACCACTACGCTGCGCGGCGGCAGTGCGCGCTCCTTGAGGAAGGCCAGCCAGCCGTCGTAGTCGCCCGGTTCGCGCTGGATCTGGGCCGGCGACTTGTTGACGCTGACCTGGAAGCCGGCATCGACGCTTCCCTGCCAGCGCTGCACCTGGAGCGCCGCCTCGCGCAGCACCCAGTCGCCGATCTCGACCATCAGTCCGCTCGACTCGGCAAAGGGCATGAATTCCGCCGGACGCAGCAGCCCGCGGCGCGGATGGCGCCAGCGCAGCAGGGCCTCGGCCTTGCGCACCCGGCCGTCGCGCAGCGAGGCGATCGGCTGGTACAGCAGTTCGAACTGGCTCGCGGCCAGCGCCGCGCGCAGTTCGGCGGCGATCGCCTGGCGCGCCAGCATGGCCTGCTGGGCACCGTCGGTGTAGTAGGCATAGCGGTTGCGGCCGGCATGCTTGGCCACGTACATGGCCTGGTCGGCGCGCGCCATCAGGTCGCAGACCTGGCCGGCGTCCGCCGGGTAGAGCGCGATGCCGACCGATGCCGAGACCTCGGCCTGCACCGACTCCGCTCCCGCGTCCAGCGCAAAAGGCGCCGCCAGCGCGTCCACGATGCCCTGGGCGATGCGGTCGACCGTGCCGACCCGGTCCAGCCCGGACAGCACCACGGTGAATTCGTCGCCGCCCAGGCGGCCGATGGTGTCGGACGCGCGCACGCAGGCGCCGATGCGCTGCGCGGCTTCGGCCAGCAGGCGGTCGCCGGCCGCATGGCCGAGACGGTCGTTGACTTCCTTGAAGTGGTCGAGGTCGATGAACAGCAGCGCCAGGAAAGCCGCGCTGCCGTCCGAACAGCGGTCGGCGCGCCGGGTTTCCTGGGCCAGCCGGTCCATGAACATGTGGCGGTTCGGCAGGCCGGTCAGGTCGTCGTAGTTTGCGCGGCGCCAGATGCGCGCCGCGGCCGCGCGCTGGCTGGTGATGTCGTTGACCAGCGCCAGCGCGCCCAGGTAGCGCCCGCCGGGGTCGAACAGCGGATTGATGGCCACGCAGGCCCACAGCTCGGCGCCGTCGCTGCGGATGAACTTGAACTCGTAGCGCCTTACCTCGCCCTGGCGCCGGCGCGCGATGTTGCGCTCCAGGAGGGCCCTGCCCTCGTCGTCCATGAAGCGTCCCACCGGCAGGTCGAGGATGTCTTCGATCGGGTAGCCCAGCAGCGCCGCCATACGCGGGTTGACGAAGGTGGTATGGCCGAAGGCGTCGACTTCCCACACGCCCTCGTCGGCGCAGTGCACGATGCGGCGCAGGCGCTCCTCGCTGCGCGCCAGGGCCTCGAGGCGGCTGCCCGCCTGCTCGGTCACCACGCGGCAGGCGCGCGCGCCGATGTCGAAACTGCCCAGCAGGCTGACCCAGCTGGCGCCGCCGTCGCGCGCACGCAGCATGAGCTCGCAGCGCGGCTCCGCCACGGCGGCGCAGCATTCGCCCAGGAAGCGCGCGAGCACCTCGCCGTCGGCCCCGCCGACGAAATCACGGAGGCGCAGGCCGGCCAGGGCGCTGCGCGGCAGGCCCAGCATGCGCGCGCCGCACAGGTTGGCCTGAAGGATGACCCCGTCGGGCGCGATCAGGAAGAAGCCGAAGGGCGCCAGCAGGAACAGCTCGTTATAGCCGGCGGTAGGCTGTGCGGGCGCCGAGAACATGGCGCCGCCGCCCGGCAGCGCAACGGCTTCGGCATCAGCATCCGCGTCCCGGGGCATGGGAGACGCAAGGGGCGGCCGTAGCGGGCCGTGTTCCATAAATCCTCCGCCGATCGTTGCCGATTGTCAGTATTTCCAAAAAGACTAACACTGGTCGATACGGCTGTCGAGGTGTGTTGTGCAAATGCAATCGGCATTTCTACAACACACGGGCCGGCTCAGCGCGGCTGGTGCGCCCGGTTCAGGCGCCGTTCCGCGCGGCGCTGAAGGGCTTCGAAGAACAGGCTGAGGCACCAGTAGATGGCGGCCGCGGCCAGGTAGAGGGGCAAGGGCTGGAAGGTGACGGCGATGACTTCCTTGGTCGCCAGCATCAGCTCGGTCAGCGCGATGACCGATACCAGCGAGGTGTCCTTGATCAGGCTGATCAAGGTGTTGCTCATCGAGGGCACGGCTACCCGCAGCGCCTGCGGCAGGATCACGTAGCCCAGCGTCTGCCACCAGCCCAGGCCCAGGCTGAAACTGGCCCGCCACTGCCCTTCGCTGACGCTGCGGATCGCGCCGCGCAGGCTTTCGGACAAGTAGGCGCCGGCGTTGAGCGAGAGCGCCAGCACGCCGGCCGTCACCGGCGTGAATTCGATGCCCACGCTCGGCAGGCCATAGTAGATGACGAAGATCTGTACCAGCAGCGGCGTGCCGCGCATCGCGCTCACGTAGAGCGTGGCCGGCAGGCGCACGAGGCGCCAGGGCGCCAGGCGCATCAGGGCCACGGGAAAGCCCAGCGCCAGTCCGCCCACCATCGAGGCGACCGCGAACAGCAGGGTGTAGCCGGCGCCGGCCAGCATCACGGGCGCCGCTTCGCGCAGCAGGCCGGCCAGCTCCAGGAGCGCGGCGCTCCCTGAGGCCGCGTCGGCGGGGATCACTTGGGTTCCTGGCTCGCGTCGGTGCCGAACCACTTGAGCGACAGCTGTTTCAGCGTGCCGTCCTTGCGGGCGTCCTCGATGATCTTGTCGACCGCCGCCTTGAATTGCGGGTTCCCCTTGCGCATGGCGACGCCCATGCGCTCGACCGCGCCCAGGCGCGGCCCGGCCTTGATCGGCAGGCGCGAATTCTTGAGCAGGTAGGCCACCATCAGGCTGTCGTTGAGGGCCGCGTCGATGCGCCCGAAGGCCAGGTCCTGCAGGTTCTCCGGCGCCGCCGGATAGCTCTTGACCTCGATGCCCGGCACCGCCTTGACCTGCTGCTCGAACACGCTGCCCTGCCCCACGCCCACCTTGCGGCCCTTCAGGTCGTTCAGACTGGCATAGCTGGCGCGCTCGTTCTTGCGCACGATGAGCTGCGGGCTCGAATAGGTGTAGGGGACCGAGAAATCGAAGGCCTGCCGGCGCTTCTCGGTGATACCGACCTGGCTGACGATCACGTCGTACTTGCCCGCCGCCAGGCCGGCCAGGATGGCGGCCCACTCGGTGCTGACGAACTCGGGCCGCAAGCCCAGCTTGCCGGCCACCAGGCGGGCCACGTCGACGTCGTAGCCGGCCAGCTGGCCGGTCCTGGGGTCCTTGAAGTTGAAGGGCGGGTAGGTGCCTTCCATGGCGATGCGCAGGGTGCCGCGCGCCTTGGTGTCCGCCAGCAGGTCGGCCGCCTGGACCTGCGGCAGCGCCAGCAGCATACCCGTTGCCAGACCGAGGGCCAGCGCGCCGCGCCGGCCAAGCTTCGTGATTCCCTCACCCATCACTTTACTCCGCACAACAATCGAGCTGCCTTTATAACCGAAAACCGGCGACGGTGCCTAGCTCCGGCAACGACGCGGTCCTTACAGCACAATCCTGCGCTGTTCGCGCGCCGACTTGTACACCGCCTCGATGATGCGGATATCGCGCAGGCCCTCCTCTCCCGCCACGATCGGTTCGCGGTTCTGCAGCACGCATTGCGCCAGGTGATCGAGCTGGCCGGCCCACTGGTTGGCGCCTGCGTTCGGCGGCGTGATCTCGGTCTCGCGGCCCTTGCCCACCCACAGGCGGTTGCCGCCGTAGCCGGTGCCGGGCTCCATCTCGATGCGGCCCTTGTCGCCCATCAGCAGGATGTGGTTCTGGTTGGCGCTGTACATCGACATGCAGGAGCCGATCACGCCGGACGGGAATTCGAGCTGGAACTCGACCATGTCCTCGACCTCGCGGAAGCGCGGGTCGCGCTTGTCGGTGGTCTCCTTGGCATACAGGGCCACGGGCTCCTCGCCGGTCATGTAGCGCGCCGCCTGCAAGGCGTAGATGCCGATGTCCATCATCGAGCCGCCGCCGGACATCGCCCGCTTCAGGCGCCAGGCGTTCGGGTTGCTGAAGTTGAAGCCGTGCTCGGAGCGGAAGTAGCGCAGCTTGCCGATGTCGCCCGCGCGCGCACGGCGGATCGCTTCCAGGTTATAGGGCTCGAAGTGGCAGCGGTAGCCGATCATCAGCTTCTTGCCGGCCTGGCGGCAGGCCGCGATCATGGCTTCGCATTCGCGCGAGGACAGCGCCATGGGTTTTTCGCACAGCACGTGCTTGCCCGCCTTGGCGGCGCGAATCGTGTACTCGGCGTGCATGGACACCGGCAGGCAGATGTAGACGATGTCGATGTCCGGATTGTCGCGGATGCCGTCGTAGTTCTCGTAGTTGTAGAGGTTCTTCTCCGGCACCCCGTATTCCTGGGCCACGCGCCTGGCCTTGGCCGGATCGCCGCTCACCAGCGCCACCAGGCGGCTGTGCCGGCAATGCTTGAACTTCGGGATCACGACGCCCAGTCCGTAGCCGCCCAGACCGACGATCGCGTAGCCCAGCTTGCGCTCGCCCTGGCCCCCGTTCTGTCCCCAAGCCGGCACGCCGACCGCGGAAGCCGCCAGTGCGCCCGCGGCCAGGACCATGCCGCGCCGATGTTGATCGATCATGCCTATCTCCTGTTCTCGTTCGTTTGCTTGTCTCCACGCGCCGCCGGGTATTTCCACGCGGGCTTAACAAGGATACAATCGTTTTACGATAAATGGTAGCGGTAACAAACAATGAGCATGCGACGTTCCATCCTGTGCCTATCCAGGCTTTCCTGCTTCGCCTTCGGCGCCGCGCTGCTCCCCGCCAGCGCCGTGGCAGCCTCCTGCGGCGCGGCCCCCTCGGGCGAGCTGAAGGCTGAACGCGTGGCCGCGGCCGCGCCCTCGCGCACCGAACCCGGGCTCTACGAAGGGCCGGTATGGGTCAAGGACGCACTCTATTTTTCCGATTTCAGCTTCGCCAGGGGCTTCCCATCGCGCGTGCGCAGGCTGGGCCCGGACGGCAAGGTGAGCACGGCGATCGAGGACAGCGGCAGCAATGGCCTGGCCATCCATGCGGACGGCCAGCTGGTGCTGGCCAGCCACAAGGACAAGGCCCTGCTGCGCCATGCCTGGGACGGCGGCAAGGCAACGCTGATTGCGGGCAGCTACAAGGGGAATGTGTTCAATTCGCCGAACGACATCGCGATCGCGGCCGACGGGACGGTCTACTTCACCGATCCGGACTGGCAGAAGGCGGCGGCGCCCGGCGGGCAGCCGGTAACGGGGATCTACCGGGTCGGCACCGACGGCAAGGTGACGCTGGTGGACGGGACGCGTCCCAATCCGAACGGGATCGCGCTCTCGCCGGCAGGCGACCTGCTCTACGTGAACGCCAGCGATGGCCTGCTCAAGGCCTATCCGATCGTGAAAGGCGCGGTCCAGGCCGGGCGCACCCTGGTGAGCGGCCTGGAAGGCGGCGACGGCATGACGCTGGACTGCCACGGCAATGTCTATGTGACCGAACATGGGGCCAGGAGGGTGCGCGTGTTCTCGCCGCAGGGCCGGGAGCTGGCCACGATCCGGGTCGACGCCAACGTCACCAACGCGGCCTTCGGCGGCAAGGACCACAAGACCCTGTACATCACGGGCGCGGGGGCCCTGTGGCGGCTGCCGCTCGCGGTGAGCGGCCTGCCCTACTGATTTACCAGGCGCGCCGGCCCTGCGGGCCGAAGTGGTGGCCGGTGACCAGGGTCGTGCTCTCGACCAGCATCGACAGGCCCAGGATCAGCTGGACCAGCTTGTCGTCGGGCAGCACCCAGATCTGGCCACGCGGCGGCTCGGCGCCGGTGGCGGCGCTGACCAGAGGCGCGATCCAGGCGGCGTCCTGGTCGACGTCGAGGATGACGGCGTCGGCCGTGGTCTGCATGTAGACATTGCCCCCTTCGCCCAAGGTGAAGCAGATGCCGACGCCGGTTTCCTGGGGCTTGACGGTCTCCTGCAGGAAGCGGTTGTGCTCGTCGATCCAGAGTTCGACGTCCTGTGGGGTCTCGAGGGGGGTCCAGGGGCGGGGCTTGAAGCGGGGTGGTGTGTCTGGCTGGGAAGTCATGTGCTGCATATCGTGTAGGGGTCGACGCTATCTTACGGGATTTTAAGGATCAGGCTGAAGTTTGAGCTTGGTGGCGACTCGACGAACTTGGATCCCGGCCACACAAAAAATCTGACACGTTCGGAACGCAAGTCCGCAGCACACCACCTCAATCGAGCTCTAGCGTTACGATCCGCACACGCACCTGGGCATCTTCAATCAGCAACTCCCCCACCGAAATCGGGAGCGTGAACCTGCGCCTCCCCGCACTCCCCGGATTCACATACAACACACCAGCGCGCTCCACACACGACGGCTTGTGGGAATGCCCCGCCACCACCACGCGCACGCCGGCGGCCGCCGGATCGATATCCAGTTCCTTGAGATCGTGGACCATATAGACGCCGACGCCGCCCAGTTCCAGACGCAGCGCATGCGGCAGGCCGGCTGCCCAGGCCCCGCGGTCGTTGTTCCCGCGCACCGCGCTGACGGGCGCCAGCTCGCCAAGGCGTTCGAGGATGTCCGGCCCGGTGACGTCGCCCGCGTGGAGGATGTGGGCGCTGCCCCGCAGGAAGTCGAGCGCCTGCGGGCGCAGCAGCCCGTGCGTGTCGGAGATCAGTCCGACCCGCAAGCAGCTCACACGCCGCGCTTGCTGCCGGTCATCTTGGCCATCGTGTAGACGGAATACAGCGCCGCCACGCCCACCAGCACATAGACCACGCGGGTCAGCGGGCTGTCCGGGCCGAACAGGGTGGCAACCATGTCGACGTCGAACAGGCCGACCATGCCCCAGTTCAGGCCGCCGATGATGAGGAGCGCCATCGCCAGGTAGTCGAGGGCGGACATCGCGGAGCGGGTATGCGGGCGCATCGACACGCGGCGTTCGCCGGTGGTCCTGCGGTCCATCGTGGGTGCGTTCATTGTTGCCATCACTGCCTCCTTGAAACGTATGCTAAAAGGAAATGCGGTAAGGAATGGCCGGTCCGGGCGTCCTGCCCTGGCCATGATGGCAAATACTAGCCCAAGTTCTGCAAGCCCCTCGCACGCGTCCGGGGTCAGCCCTTCCAGGTGCGCTGCAGGCCGGTGTCGGCATGGATCCAGCCGCCTTTCGGGCCGGACCGGTAATAGTAGCCGACCCCGCCCTGGCGGAAGCTGCGAATCAGGCCGCCCAGCACTTCCTCGTTGAGGGCGGCGACCCGGATGTCGGCCGCCTTGCCCAGCATGTGCAGCGACTTGCGCGCGGCCGGGATGCCCTCTTCGATCAGGCGCTTGTTCGAGGCCTCGGTGCGGTAGCCCGACAGGATCTCGAGCGGCTGCACCAAGCCGTAGCGGGCGATGAAAGCCTGCGTCCCCCACAGCATTTCGAGCAGCTTGGGATCGATGGGCGCGGTCTCGCGGCCGTTCACGTCGCGCAGCAGGTGGCACAGTTCCTGGTAAGCCGAATCGATCACCTCGCCGTCCTTCCAGTACAGCACCTTGCTGCGTTCGCCGCTGGCCGGGCGCACGACCGACAGGGTGCGCGGCTTGACCCAGAAGTCCAGGTCGAGCAGCTGCGCGTCGAACAGGTCGGGCGGCGGCGACATATCGGTGGTGTTGGAAGCTGCGGCTGCCGCGATCGGGCCGCCGAGGGCGCCCAGGGCGCACAGGCCGGCGCCCTGTTTCAGGAAATCTCTACGTGAAGCCATAACGAACTCATCAATGCGAGACGCGTACTATAGCGTAAGGCGGGGCGGCACAAAAGACGGGTGTGTGGTTTATCCGCTGCAGTTGCAGAAACGCTTGCGCGCCGCGCCCTCGTCGGCCGCGCAGCGCTCGTCGAGGCGTTTCCACATCAGGTCGCAGTCGAGGCCGAAGCAGGACTTCTCCTTGCCGGCGTTGAGATAGCCGTGGCGTTCGAAGAAAGCGGTGGCGCCGGCCGGGCTGTTGAGGTGCAGCTTGGTGATGCTCCAGGCGCGCGCCTGGTCTTCGAGCGCGGCCAGCAGCGCGCGGCCGACGCCGCAGCGCAGGGCTTCGGGCAGCACATAGCACAGGGCCACCTTGCCGGCCTGGGTCAGCAGGGCCATGCCCACGAGCTGGCCTTCGCTTTCGGCGACCAGGGCGAAATTGCTGGGGGTCGAGAACCAGGCGGCCACGGTGGCCGGGGTCTTGTTGCCGAGCCAGGGACCGAGCACCTCCGGATGGTTCCGGTGGTCGTCCTGGCGGCACTCCTCGATCGAGCGGCGCAGCAGGGTGCAGGCGGCAGGCGCGTCCTCGGGGACGGCCTTGCGGATTTCAATACGGGTGGACATCTATCATCTACATTGAAAACGAAACGAACGAGCGCCGCCGGCGCGTCGCGAGGCCTCGACTATACACCGAAAGGTAGAGGCTCTGCTTTCGCACTGCACAATACGGGCGCCGTATATGGATATGACAAATCTGTCGTTCCGTTCCTGCGTGAAATTAGTGAACATGGTCCCTGTGCATTACCCCGCACCATGCATCACTGACCAAGCGAGAACAACATGACCACCACCCCGAATTCACTGCGCCGCTGGATCCTTACCCTGGTCCTGGGCGCGGCCCTGCCCTTCCAGGCGAATGCGGCCGGCACCGAGCTGCTGAACGTGTCCTACGACGTGGCGCGCGAACTGTACAAGGACATCAACCCGGCCTTCATCGACGCCTACAAGAAGCAGACCGGCGAGGCCGTGACCGTCAAGCAGTCGCACGGCGGCTCGAGCAAGCAGGCGCGCGCCGTTGCCGACGGCCTGGAAGCCTCGGTGGTCACCATGAACCAGGCCAACGACATCGACATGCTGGCCGAGCGCGGCCTGGTGACGAAGGACTGGGCCAAGAAGTTCCCGAACAATGCCGCACCTTATTACTCGACCATGGTTTACCTGGTGCGCAAGGGCAATCCGAAGCAGATCCGCAACTGGGAAGACCTGGCCCGTCCGGGCGTGCAGGTCATCATCCCGAACCCGAAGACCGCGGGCAACGGCCGCTACACCTACCTGGCGGCCTGGGGCTCGGTGCTGAAGAAAGGCGGCAACGAGCAGCAGGCGCGCGTGCTGGTCGGCCGCATCTTCAAGAACGTGCCGATCCTGGATGCCGGCGGCCGCGCCGCCACCACCACCTTCACCCAGCGCCAGATCGGCGACGTGCTGGTGACCTTCGAAAACGAAGTGAGCATGGTGCGCGCCGAGTTCGGCGACAACTTCGAAGTGGTCTACCCCTCGGTCTCGATCCTGGCCGAGTCGCCGGTGGCCGTGGTCGACAAGGTGGTCGACCGGCGCAAGCTGCGCAAGCAGGCGACCGCCTACCTGAACTTCCTGTACACGCCGCAGGGCCAGGAAATCGGCGCCAAGCACTACCTGCGCGTGCGTAACGAAGCGGTGATGAAAAAGTACGCTGCCAACTACAAGCCGGTTACCCTGTTCACCGTGAACGAATTGTTCGGCGGCTGGCAAAAAGCGCAAGACCGCCACTTCGACGACGGCGGCGAATTCGACAAGATCTACCAGTCGAAGTAACGCTGTCCGGCGTCAATACGATTGTCAAACAAGCCCTGCCGTGCGCAGGGCTTGTTCTTTTTTGCTTCCAGGTATACTGCTGAGCAGATCTGGTATGCACTCGACAAGGAGTGACGCATTCGCGCCATGTTTTCCGCGAAAAATACCCTTTCCAAGGGGGATTTTGTTTGTACGCCATAGACATGCCAAGCGGATAGGTGCTATCGTCCCTCCTATAGTTGCCCTACAGATAGATGTTGACTGCGCGCCGCCCTGGCGCGTGCCGAAACTGTCAAATCAACCCGGATTCCAGACCCAGCAATGATCAAAAAACTGTTCGCCACCGTACTGATGTCGATCTCGGCTGCGGCTTTCGCCGTGCCCTTCGGTTCGCAGTCGGTGCTCGTGGTGGAAGACGATACCGGCAAAATCCTGCTCGAGAAAAATGCCGACGCAGTGGTGCCGATCGCCTCCCTGACCAAACTGATGACCGCGATGGTCGTGCTCGACGCCAAGCAGGACATGAACGAGCTGATCGAAATCGACCGCAGCGACGTCGACACCTTCAAGCACAGCAGCTCGCGGGTGCCGGTTGGCGCGCACATCTCGCGCCGCGACGTGCTGCACCTGGCCCTGATGTCTTCCGACAACCGCGCCGCCGCCGCGCTGGCTCGCACCTTTCCGGGCGGCGACGCCGGCTTCAAGGCCGCCGTGCGCCGCAAGACCGCCGCGCTGGGCATGAGCCAGACCGTGATCGAAGAGCCGACCGGCCTGTCGCCGCGCAACCGCTCGACCGCGGGCGACCTGATCAAGATGGCGGCCGCGTCGAGCCGCTATCCCGAGATCACCGAGATGACCACGGATTCGAAGGATCTCATCAGCATCAACGGCCGCCAGGTCGAGTACCGCAATACCAATCGCCTGGTGGGCGCCAAGGGCTGGGACATCGGCCTGTCGAAGACCGGCTACACCTCGGAGGCGGGCCGCTGCCTGATCATGAACATCAAGGCCGCCGGCAAGAATGCGACCCTGGTGCTCCTGAATGCCAGCGCCTCGTCGACCCGCATCCTGGACGCCCTCAAGATCCGCCGCTTCATCAGCGGCGAACCGGTGGCCACCGCCTCGACCCGCGCGCCGCGCTTCAAGGCCAGCTCGGGCCGCGCCCGCATCAAGGCCAGCGCCGCCAAAGGCAAGCTCAAGGTGACCAAGAAACGCAGCAAGGCCAAGGTGAAGGTCACCCGCAAGCGCAGGAATTAAACTCCGCACGCAGGAATGCTCAAGGGGCCGCAAGGCCCCTTTTCTTTTTGGCGCTGTGCCCGTTATGTGTTGAAGACGCCGATCGCACAGCGCAGAAATCGCTCTGGCGTGGCGATGCGCGCCCCGTCCAGCGCCCATTGCCAGCCCAGGTAATTCGGCAGGTAGCGAGAGGCAACGCCATGAAATCGCGCCAGCCATTGCCGGAAGCGCCGGTGGTAAGCGTTCACGTTTTGGACGTGGACGGCGCCACGGACACGCTCGCCGGACCGCAAGTTGACGAACTGATGGGAGATGTCCGCCTCGCGCGCAAAGCAGCGGTACGCCGGATGCCCATCGGTCACCAGCAGCACATCGGGATCGAGCACGGGCAACAGGTGCCGGTGCAATTGATCCTTGGTGAGGGCGCCGCGTCCGGTGATGAAGTCGTGGGTGCCGCCGGTGCGGTCGCGCGCGACCAGCGCGCACACGTGCTCGCGGGAGATGACGCGGCTCGCAGCCACGCCGCCCCGGCGCCGCGCCGGCCGGTCGAGCTTGCGCGAGCCCTTCTGCGACTCGAGTAGGAAAAGTTCGTCGGCTTCGGCAATGCCTGCCAGCCGCTCCGGGCGGTCGTGTTTGACGAGCGCGAGAAAGCGGTGGCGCCAGCGGAAGCTCGTGTTGCGTTGCACCTCGTGTCCGTGCCGGTAAGGGCGCCGGCCCTGACATGACGGACAGCAAGGATCTGGCGCCGCGCCCGCCATTGCCTCGCACACCTGGTCCAATCCGACCGCCGGGCGCAAGGCATCCATCAGTTGGAGACGCTGGCGCCTGGTCAGTAGGGAAAGCTGCCGCAGCCACCTGCCAAAGCGTTTCGTTTCCATCGCTGCTCCGCTGGCCTGTGAGGATGCGACTTGGACTTCGACAAAGCTCGACAGTTCAAATTCCACACACAGCGGTGACAGCGCCTTCTTTCTTACCCGATCATGTCGCGCAATCCGCTGGTCCGGTGGGTGCGCCGCCCGATCGCATCCAGCAGTACCTCGCCGGCAGGCGTGACCAGGGTGAAGAACTCGCTGGCGCGCGTGATGCCGGTGTAGACCAGCTCGCGCGTCAGGATGGCGCTGCGCTCGCGCGGCAGGGCCAGCACCGTGTGGCGGAATTCCGAGCCCTGCGATTTGTGCACCGTCATCGCGAAAGCCGTCTCGACGTTGCGCAGGCGGGTCGCCAGCACGCTGCGCACCGTGTCGCCCTCGAGGAAATAGACGCGCAGGGAACCGGGACGCGCCGGGTCCATCAGGGTCAGTCCGATGTCGCCGTTGAATACCCCGGTGCCGTAGTCGTTACGGGTCACCATCACCGGGCGCCCCACATGCCATTCGCCGCCGCGGCGCAGCAGGCGCGCCGACTCCAGGCGCTGGCCGATGGCGTCGTTCAGCCCCGCCACGCCCCACTCGCCTTCGCGCACCGCGCACAGGATGCGGAAGGCTTCGAAGCGCAGCAGCACCTGGCGCACCCAGTCGTCATGCGGCCCCTGCGGCCCGGCCTGCAGCAGCTCCAGGTAGGGGCCATAGCCCGACTGCGCCAGCTGCAAGAGCTGCTGGGGCTGGGCATGGTCGATCCAGCGCACACTGGCTTCGCCGGCGCGCAAGGTGTCCACGGCGCGCGCGGCCTCGCCCGCATTCACGGCCAGGGCCAGCTGGCCGATCGGGCCGCCGAAGCGGCGGCTGTGACGCAGCATCACGGTCTGCTGGGCCAGCGGCCCGCCGCCGCCGAGGAATTCCTCGGGGAGGTCTTCGCCGCTGGCCTCGCGCACATAGTCCAGCGTGGCAGGCGAGTAGGCGCCGGCCTGGGCGTTGTGGCACAAGTCGCCCAGCACCGCGCCCGCCTCCACCGAGGCCAGCTGGTCCTTGTCGCCCAGCAAGATCAATGTCGCCGTGGGCGGCAGTGCGTCCAGCAGGCTGGCCATCATCTCCAGGTGCACCATCGAGGCTTCGTCGACGATCAGGACGTCGACGTCGAGCGGATTGCCGCGGTGGTGGGCGAAGGCGCGGCTGTCGGGGCGCGCGCCCAGCAGGCTGTGCAGGGTGCGCGCCGCGCCCATGCGGGCGGTCAGGTCGCGCAGCGGCAGCTTGTCGCCCACGCGCTCGGCCAGCTCGTTCAGGGCCTTGTCGATCGACTGCTTCAGGCGCGCCGCCGCCTTGCCGGTCGGCGCGGCCAGGGCGATGCGCTGGCTGCCCGCTTGCGGCGCGGTGGCGAACAGCAGCGCCAGCAGGCGCGCCACGGTATAGGTCTTGCCGGTGCCGGGACCGCCGGTGATGATGCCGACCGCGCCGCGCAGGGCGATGGCGCAGGCCAGCTTTTGCCAGTCGGGCTTTTCCGCCGCGCGCTGCGAGGCGAACAGGATATCGAGCCATTCGCGCACGGCGGCCGCATCGACGGGACGCTGGGACCTGGCGCGCTCGCGCACCGATTGCGCCACCAGCAGCTCGTCGCGCCAGTAGCGGCGCAGGTAGAGCCGCTCGCCGTCCAGCACCAGCGGCTGGTCGTAGTTGAATTCGCCGACCTGCCAGACCTGCTCGCAGGCCGCCAGCTGGGCCGCCCATGCCTTGGCGCCGCGCGGCAAGGGCGCGGCGCATGCCGCCAGCGCCTTCCACTGCTCCTCGCTCCAGCCCAGCAGGCTAGCCGCGGCCTGGCCGTCGGCCAGGTCGGACAGCTGCAGGCAGCTGTGGCCATGGCCTTCGAGCTCGGACAGCACGGTGGCCGCGAGGACCAGCGGCGGCGAGCCGTGGCCCAGCGAGGCCACGAAACGCGCGAAGGCGCCTGACAGACGGCGCAGCTCGCCCTCCTCGGTCAGGCGGCCGATCTCGCTCCACAGCGCGGCGATGCTGCCTTCAGCCTTGGCCATCGTGGTCCTCGTTCAGCAAGCGTTCCAGTCCATCCAGCAGCGCCAGGTCCGGCGCCAGGGTGCAGCAGCCGCGCGTGGCCGGGTTGGCGACCCCGCGCAGGAACAGGAATACAGCGCCGCCCAGCTGCTCGCGCGGACGGTAGCTGTCGCCCAGGCGCGCGCGCAGCAGCCGGTGCAGGGCCAGCATGTAGATCGTGCCCTGGATGTCGTAGCGGTGTTCCAGCATGCCCGCTTCCATCGCCGCCTGGGTATAGGCGGCGTCGCCCGGCCCCAGCGCATTCGATTTGTAGTCCAGCACCCAGAAGCGCCCCTCGTGCTCGAACACCAGGTCGGCGAAGCCCTTGAGCATGCCGTGCAGCGCACGCTCGGGCAGGATCGGGCGCTGGGCGCCGTCGAAGATGTGCGCGCGGCACAGGCGGTCCAGGCGCGGCAGGTCCAGGCGCTCGCTCGGGAACCAGAATTCCATTTCGGGCAGCGGGTCCTGCAGCTCGGCCAGCGAAGTGCCCAGCGGCGGCAATTCGGCTGCGACGATGGCGCGCAGCCAGGCCAGGGCGTCGTCCAGGCGGTTGGCCCAGCCGGCGCGCTCGATGCGCTGCACCAGGCGGGTTTCGCAGGCTGGGTCGTCCAGGCAGCCGAAGCCTTCGCCGGCCAGCCACTCGAGCTGCTCGTGCATGAAGTTGCCCGGCACCGAGCCGCGCGGGAAGCGGTGCCAGGGCGCGTCCTCGATCCTGGGCGGCGTGGCCACGGCAGGTTCTTCCTCGAGCAAGGTCTGTTCCTGGGCCCGCATCGGCGCCGGCGGCGCCACCGCCACCGCGTGGCGGGTCAGCGAGGTGAAGGAGCCGATCGACCAGTCGCGCTCGAAGCTGGCCGCGTAGCGCGGCGCGTCCAGCAAGTCGGCCCGCTCGTCGTCGCGCGCGAAGGCCGTCGAACCGCACTCCCCGCGGTCCTGTTCCAGGTCGAGCAGGCGGATGCAGTCCAGGCCCCCGCACAGCGCTTCCAGCCGCTCGCGCAGCGCCGGCGCGGGAATCGGCTCGCCGCCGGCCAGCAGGTAGCCGAAGGCAGATTCATGCAGGCGGTTCTTGCCGCGGTGCAGGACCACGGCCGTGCCCAGCCACAGGGCGTGGCGCGCGCGCGTGAGCGCCACATAGAACAGGCGCAGGTCTTCCTCCAGGCGCGCGCGGTCGACCGCGGCCTGGGCCTCGGCGCTCAGGCTCAGGTCGAGGCGCCGCTCGCCGTCCTGGTCGATGAATTCGAAGAAGGCGCGGCTGCCCTTCTCCACCGGGCGCGCGGTCACGGCGAAGGGCAGGAAGACCAGCGGGTATTCCAGGCCCTTGGACTTGTGCACCGTGACCACCTTGACCAGCTCGGCGTCGCTTTCCAGGCGCAGCACGCGCTCGTCGCCGCCCTCGCCCAGGCCTTCGATCTGCTCGGCGAACCAGCGGATCAGGGCCTGCTCGCCCTCCAGCTGGGTGCTGGCTTCCTGGAGCAGTTCGGCCAGGTGCAGCAAATTGGTCAGGCGCCGTTCGCCGCCCGGTTCGCGCAAGAGGCGTCCCGGCAGGTTCAGTTCGTGGACGAAACGGCGCAGCATGGCCAGCACGCCCTGGCGCTGCCAGCTGCCGTGCAGGGCCTTGAGCTGCTCGACCCGCGCTTCCCAGGCTTCCTCGTCGTGCGAAAGCCGCGCCAGCTCGGCCAGCGGCAGCCCGGCGGTGCGGGTGGCGAAGGCCGCGCGCGCCAGCGCGCCGTCGAGCGGATTGGCGACCGCGTACAGCCAGCGCAGCATGTCGGCCGCCTCCTCGCTTTCGATCACCGAATCCTTGTCCGACAGGTAGACGCTGGCCACCATGCGCCGCACCAGGGCGCGGCGCACGGCGCCGGCCTCGCGCCGGTCGCGCACCAGGATCGCGATATCGGCCGGCATCAGGCGGCGGAAGCGCTCGCCGTCCGAGAAGCCGACCCGCTCGTCGTTCAGCAGGCGCACGATCTGTTCGGCGCAGTGGCCGGCGAAGAACTCGCGGTATTCGTCGCCCTTCAGGTCGTCGCGGTGGCAGCAGGCCACCGTCATCGCGTGCAGCACGCCCTCGGCGCCGACCAGGCGCTCGCGGTGGCCCTTGGCCGCCACCGGTTCGAAGGGCAAGGGATTGTCCTCGCCGCGGCGGAAGCGGAAGGCGCCCTGCGGATAGCCGCCGCCATTCCCGTCGCCCTCGGCGCAGGCGAACACGCGGTTTACCGCCGACACCAGCGGCGCCGTCGAACGGTAGTTGGTGCCCAGCTTGTAGTGGCGGCCTGCGGTGGCGCGCCGCGCCGACAGGTAGCTATGGATGTCGGCGCCGCGGAAGCCGTAGATCGACTGCTTGGGGTCGCCGATCAGGAACAGGCCCTGCTGCGGCGAGTCGTCCGCTACGCGGTACAAGAGGTCGAAGATGCGGTACTGGTCGGGCGAGGTATCCTGGAACTCGTCGACCATCGCCACCGGATACTGTTCCACGATGCGGCGCCGCAGGACCTCGCCGTTCTCGCCTTCGAGCGCATCCTTGAGGCGTTCGAGCATGTCGGCGAACCCGAACTGGCGGTTGCGGCGTTTCAGCTCGCGCATGCGCTGGGCGATCTGGCCGGCGGCGTGGCGCAGCAGCGCGTGGCCGATCGGCGCCAAGGCTTGAAGGTCTTCCCGGAGCTGCGCCATGCAGCCGAAACAGTCCGGCACCTCGGCATGGAAATCCTTGCTGAAGGCGTCCACGATGCCTTCCTCGGTCAGGCGCTTCCAGGCGGTGTCCGGCAGCCGCGGCAGATGCAGGTCGGGGTCGAGCGACCAGGCGCGCAAGGCGTCGAACCACTTGACCAGGGAATCGGCGCGCATCTTGTTGCCATTGAAGCACTTCGGATTGCGCTCGCGGTGCGCGGCGATCCAGCGTTCCATCTCGCCGGCGCGCTCGTGCCAGCCTTCCTTGAGCTGCGCCAGCTGGGCGCGCTGGGCGGCGGCCAGGCGCCCCACCAGCACGCCCAGGGCTTCCTCGCTCAGGTCGCCCAGCAGCGCGGTGCGGTAGACCAGTTCGCGCACGCTTTCCTTGAGCGCCTCGACGCTGCTCCAGCATGCCAGCACCTGCTCGAGCGCCTCGGCGCCCAGCGGATAGACGTGCTGGCGCCAGTAGTCGTGGGCCGCATCCTCGAACAGGGCGCGCTCGTCGGTGACCAGTTCCTCGTCGAACAGGCTGCCGCTATCGAAGGCATGCTCGCGCAGCATGCGCTGGCACCAGGCGTCGATGGTGAAGATCGCCGCCTCGTCCATGGTCTCGGCGGCCAGCATCAGGCGGTGCGCGGCCACGCTGCGCGCGCTGCCTTCCGGGTAGGCCTCGGCCAGGTCGCGCAAGTAGGGATCGATCAGGTCCAGCTCGCCGCGGAAGAAGGCGGCGGCCTGCACCAGGCGCTCGCGCACGCGGTTCGACAGCTCGCGCGTGGCGGCGCGGGTGAAGGTCATTACCAGGATCTCGGACGGCAACAGAGGTCGGGCGAAAGCATCGTCGCCGCCATGCCCCAGCACCAGGCGCAGGTAGAGCGCGGCGATGGTCCAGGTCTTGCCGGTGCCGGCCGAGGCCTCGATCAGGCGCGAGCCGTGCAGCGGGAAGGACAGCGGCTGGAGCTCGATGCTCATGCGTCTTCCTCCGCGCCAAGCGGCGTCGCCGTCAGCCCCTCGTCGAGCCAGCGCGCCAGCGGTCCGTAGAGCTGGACCGCCAGTTGGGGCCAGTCGCCGGCCGCGGCCAGGCTTTCAAAGTCCGGCCACAGTCGCGCCAGGCAGGGTTCCACCACCTCGCCCGACATCTCGTAGGTGCCGTCGTAGGTGGCGCGCGCATCGCCTTCGGCCAGGTAGGCCAGCGCGGTCTTGCAGGCCACGGCCAGGGGCTGGTCCAGGTTGCTGCGCCAGAGCAGCGCCAGCTCGCGCAGGGCGCGCCGGGCGGCCTCCTGCTCCAGGGGCGCCATCTCGATCACGGCGTCGCGCGCCACCAGGCAGCCCGCCACCGGCGTGCCGCAGGCGGCGCTGGCCAGCTGGCGCAGCCAGGGGCCGATCAGCTTGTCGCCGCGCGGACGTCCCTGTTTATCCAGCACCTTGGACGAGATCTGCACCAGCCAGGCACTGCGTTCGCCGTCGCTGCGCAAGCGGTCGATCCAGTCTTCCAGCGCCAGGCCGTCGTCGAACACCAGGCTGACGGCCAGCTTGGGCGCCGGCTGGGGGAAGCGCGCACCCAGGCGCAGCCAGGCGCTACGCACCGGCACCAGGCCCTCGACCAGCTGCTCCTGATACTGGCGGCCCAGCAGGCCGATCGGCAGCACGCCTTCGCGCGCCAGGCGCTCGGCGCGGCCCTTGAGGGTGGCGCGCACTTCGTGCAGGCCCTCGGCCGGGCCGCTGTCGTCCAGCAGGTGGTCTTCGATGAAGAAGCGCTCCAGCGCGTCAAGGGCGAAGGGTTCCTCGTCCTCGCCCACCACGGCGGCGTCGGCGAAGCTCACGCCCAGGCGGCGGCGGAAGAAGTAGCGCGCCGGCTGGCGCAGGAAGCTGGCCAGTTCGCCGAGGCGCAGCACGGCGCCCGGTTCCAGTTCATACGGGGGAAGCGCATCGCCGGCCTCCCCCGACTCGGCGCCATGGGCCGAACGCCATTCGCCGGCATAGGTCAGCAGGCCGCCGCGCTCGAAGTAGCGCCGGCTGAAAGGCTGCAGCGCGTGTTCGACGGTGCGCTCGGACAGGTCGAGGTCCCAGCCATTGGCCAGGTAGTCGCGCAGCTGGGCCACCAGCACCGAGGCCGGCTGCTCGCTGTTGTCGCGCACGTTGCGCCCCACCCAGCTCACGTAAAACTTGTCGCGCGCCGCCAGCATCGCTTCCAGCATCAGGTAGCGGTCGTCGTCGCGGCGCGAGCGGTCCCCCGGGCGCGCCAGCCCCGGCAAGGCCAGCAGGTCGAAGTCGGCCTGCTGGGCGCGGCGCGGGAAGTCGCCGTCGTTCATGCCGAGCAGGCAGACCACGCGGAAAGGCACGGCGCGCATCGGCATCAGGGTGCAGAAGGTCACGCCGCCGGAAACGAACTGGTGGTTCAGGGTCGGCTGGTCGAGCTGGGACAGCCAGGCTTCGCGCAGCACCGCCAGCGACACCGGTTCGTCGAAGCCGGCCGCGTCGACCGTCTCCAGCCAGCACTGCAGGCCTTCGTTCAGCTGGGCCAGGGTCAGGCGGTCGGCTTCGTCCTGGGCCGTGAAGAAGGCGGCCAGCATGCGGCGCGCCACCTCGCCCCACTCGAGCGGACGGCGGGGCGCGGCCAGCACGGCGCGCCATTCGAGCAGGGCTTCGACCAGCTGGGCCAGCGAGCCGGCCAGCGCGGCGTCCAGCCCGCCCACTTCGGCATAGGGCTCGATCTCGCCGAAGCTGCTCCCGGCGCCACTGGCATAGCCGAGCAGCATGCGGCGCACGCCGAAGATCCAGGCATTCTGCTCGCCCGCCGAACCCAGGCCCAGTCCGTCGCGGTGCTCGCGGTCCAGGCCCCAGCGCACGCCGGCCCCTTCGATCCAGCGGCCCAGGATGGCGAGGTCGTCCTCACGCAGGCCGAAGCGGCGCGCCACCGCCGGCACGTCGAGCAGGTCGCGCACCTCGCTCTGGCGGCAGCGCTGCTGCGGCAGGCGCAGCAGCCATTCCAGGGCGGCCAGCAGCGGGTTGACGCTGCGGTCGCGCACGTCGCCGATCTCGAAGGGAATGTGACGCGGGTCGCTGCGGCGGTGCTGCTCGAACACGGCGTGGATGGCGGCCGAGAAGGCGTCGATGTCGGGCACCATCACCACGATGTCGCGCGGGCGCAGGCTCGGGTCCTGGGCGAACCAGGACAGCAGCTGGTCGTGTAGTACTTCGACTTCGCGCTGCACGCTGTGGGTGATGTGGAACTCGATCGAGCGGTCCGCGCGCGCCGGCGGCACGTGCGGGTGCTCGCTCAGGGGCAGCAGGTCGCGCACTGCGGCCTGGGCCTGGGCCAGCAGGGTCTCGCCGTCCTCCTCCGAGAACAGATCGACGCGCAGGTTGCCCTGTCGTGCACCTTCGCCATTGTCGAACTCGTCGAGCATGCGCACGAAGTCGCGGCCCTGGCGGCCCCAGCTCGCCAGCAGGGGGTGGCTGTGGGAATGCAGTTCCTCGATCGGCACGCTGGCCAGGTCGGCGCCCGCGCGCAGCGGCTGGCGGCGGCGCGCGGCGCGCAGCAGCTCGCGGCCTTCGATGATGTCGCCCCAGTAGAAGCGGCAGGGATTCGGCACCGCCACCACCACCTGGGTGTGCAGCGAGAGCGCGGCGAAGCCCTGCAGGGTCTGGTAAGGCAGGGTCGACATGCCGAACAGGATCACCCGGCGCGGCAGGCGCGATACCGGGCGCCGGCTTTCCAGGTTGGCGGCCAGGAATTGCTGGTGGATGGTGGCGCGGCCCGAGAAACGCTGTTCCGGCAACACGCTGGCGTGCACGGCGCGCCACAGGCAGGCCTGCCATTTCTGGTCCGGCGCCAGCGGCACCGGGTCGCCCACGGCGCGGCGCAACTGGTCGCGCCCGGCGGCCCAGTCGATCAGCCAGTCGGCGCGGTAGACCTGGTACTGGTCATAGAGGTCGGCCAGGCGCTCGGCCAGCTGCAGGCGGCGCTCGGCGTCGCCGTCGGCCAGGAAGCGCGCCAGCGGCTCGTAGCCCGGCTCCTGCAGCAGGTCGGGCAGCAGGCGCATCAGGCGCCAGGTGAGCGGATCCTTGTCGAAGGGCGAGCGGGTGGGCACGCGCTCGCGCCCCAGCATGCCGCGGTAGGCTTCCCACATGAAGCGCGCCGGCAGGGCCACGCGGGTGGCGGCGCACACCCCCAGTTCCTCGGCCAGGGCGATCTTGAGCCACTCGGCCACGCCGTTCGATTGCACCAGGATGATTTCTTCTTCCAGGGGCCCGAGCGGGTGGCTGCGCATCCAGTCGAACACGGCGCTGCGCAGCAACTCGAGGTGGTTGCCGTGCAAGATCAACAAGCCGGGAGTGATGGGGGAGGACATGGATTCGGTTCGGACAGCTCAGGGGCAAAGGATACCCGTTTTGCGCGCTCGGCGGTAGTGCATGGCGGCCAACAGGGGCCGCGCAGGCGCCCTGCCGGGCACACCTAGCGCGCGTCCCCGCGTTGATCTCCGGCGCGGTCGCCGAGCTGGGCCGTGATCTCGCGCTCGAGCCGCACCAGCATGGCGCGCAGGCGCGCCACCAGGGCCCGGGCCTGGGCGGTACTGGTGGGGCCGGTCTTGCCCTGCTGGCGCCGCGGCTGGGCTTCCAGGTCTTCGCACACGGCGCCGAAATCGCGCGCCCCGACGGCGCGCGCCGAGGACTTGATGCGGTGGCCCACGCTGGCCGCCAGCTCCAGGTCGCCCGCGGCCAGCGCGGCGTCGATCTCGGGCAGGGCTTCGCGCGCCGCCTCCAGGAACATGAAGGCGTATTTACGCATCTTGGCGCGGTCGCCGCTCGAGGTCACGCCCAGCTGGGCCATGTCGAGCAGGCCGCCGGCCGCGGCCGCGACAGCCGCCGGGTTGACGGTGGCCACGTCCGGCACCGGCGCCGAGGTGCGGCCGAGGCAGCGCGCGATGGTGGCGGCCAGCAGCTCCGGCACCACCGGCTTGGTCAGGAATTCGTTCATGCCCGCCTCCAGGCAGCGGGTGCGGTCGTCGACGCCGGCATTGGCGGTCATGGCCACCACCAGGGTATCGGCCAGCTGCGGGGTGGCGCGGATGCGGCGCGTGGCTTCCAGGCCGTCCATCACCGGCATCTGGATGTCCATCAGCACGCAGTCGAAGCGCTGCCCGGCCATCGCCGCCAGCGCTTCCTCGCCCTGGTTGGCCACCACCACGGCGGCGCCGGCCTGCTCGAGCAGCTCGCGCGCCACCTGCTGGTTGAAGGGATTGTCCTCGACCAGCAGCACCGCGCAGCCGTCCAGGCGCGCGCTCTGCGGCGCCGGCGCGGCGCCCAGGCCCGCTCCCGCGCCGCCCATGGTTTCATCCAGGCCCAGGCGAGCGGTGAACCAGAAGGTGCTGCCCAGTCCCGGACTGCTGTCGACGCCGGCCGCGCCGCCCATCAGCTCGGCGAGCTGGCGGCTGATCGCCAGGCCCAGGCCGGTGCCGCCGTGGCGCCGGGTGGCCGAGCCGTCGGCCTGCTGGAAAGGCGTGAACAGGCGCATGGCGGCCTGGGGATCGATGCCGATGCCCTGGTCGCGCACCTCGAAGCGCAGCAGCACCTCGGGACCGAAAGCGCGCTCCAGGCGCACCCGCAGCGCGATCCGGCCGCGGTAGGAGAACTTGACCGCGTTGCCGGCGAAATTCAGCAGCACCTGGCCCAGGCGCAGCGGGTCGCCGCGCAGGGGGCGCATCAGCTCGGGCGCGATGTCGACGTCGAAGCCCAGGCCCTTGGCGGCGGCCGCCTGGCCGAGCTGGGTCTCGACGTTGCGCATCAGGCTGTCGAGCATGAAGCTGACCTGGTCCAGCTTGAGCATGCCGGCCTCGATCTTGGAGAAGTCGAGGATGTCGTTGATGATGCCCAGCAGGTGCTGGCCCGAGTGGTGGATCTTTTCGAGGTAGTCGCGCTGGCGCGGATCGGGCGCGCCCTGCAGCGCCAGGTGGGTCATGCCGATGATGCTGTTCATCGGCGTGCGGATCTCGTGGCTCATGTTCGACAGGAAGTCGCTCTTGGCCTTGCTGGCGGCGTCGGCCTGGGCCTTGAGCTGGTGCAGCTCGGTGATGTCGGTCGACACGCACAGCACCGCCGGGTCGTGGCTGCCGACCTGCAACGGCACGCGCACGCTCCACAACTGGCGCGGGGCGCCGTCGGGCGCCGCCTGCTCCACCTGGCCGGCGCTGCGCTGGCCGCCCTCGAGCACGGCGCGGTCGCGCTCCCACAGGGCGTCGGCGCTGGCGGCGGGCATCACGTCCAGGTCGCGCCGTCCGACCAGCAGCGCGGCCGGCTGGCCCAGGCCCTCGGCGCCCTTGGCGTTGACGTAGCGGAAGCGGCGCGCGCCGTCCTTCAGGTAGACGCAGGCATCCAGGTTGTCGAGCACCGAGTCGAGCAGCAGGCGCTGGCGCACCGCCTGGCGGCGCGCGTTGTACTGGGCCAGGAACAGGCCGTAGACCAGCAGGGTGCCGCCGAAGCCCAGCACCAGCGCGGCGCCCGGCAGGTAGGGGTCGGCGCCCACCATCATGCCGCTGCGCGGAGCCGAGAAATGCACTTTCCACTGGCTGCCGGCATAGTCGACGCCGAGCAGGGAGACGAAGCGCTCGTCCCCGGCTCCTCCCCCCTGCCCGCGGCCCGCGCGCACGTCGGCGCCGAACAGCAGGCGGTCGGCGGCGCCCGGCACCAGGCCGGTGCTGCCGGTCGGCAGGCTGCTGCCGTACAGGCTCACGCGCACCGGCTGGTCCTCGAGGAAACCGAGGGCGCCGCTGACCAGTTCCTGCACCGAGAAGGCGATACCCACCGAGCCCAGGTAGGCGGCGCGGCGCGCTTCCACGGTCGGCGGCAGGATGCCGCCGCGGTACAGCGGCAGGCGCATGCCCAGTACGTTGTGCGGCACTGGATGGCGGATCAGGACCGGGTTGCCAGAAGCGCTCAGGCCGCCGCTGTCGCGCGAACGCGCCAGCGACCTGGCCACCAGCGGCTGGGCGGCGATGTCGACCCCGACCCGTCCGCTGGGCAGGCTGGACGGGAACTGGTAGGCGATCACTTCGTAGCTGGGACGGGGGCCGTCGGAGCGGATCGTGAAATCGGGATAGCCGTCCGGATCGACGCTGCGGTCGCCGCGCATGGCGGCCTCGAAGGCCGCGCGTTCGCCCTCGCGTACATACGCGGCAAAGGTCACCGCCTCGATCGCGGGATAGTCGCGCGCCAGGTCGAGGGCGCGCACGTAGCGCTCGAAGGCGCGCCGCGACAGCGAACCGTCCGGCGTGTCGCCGGCCGCGTGCAGGGCCGCCAGCCCGCGCACCGCACGCCCGTACGAGGCGATCGCCACGTTCAGGCGTTCCTGGGCGCCGCGCGCCAGGTTGTCGAAGCGGCGCCGGGCGTCGTCCTCGATCGCGCGCGCCGTCACGGTGCCCAGCGCCCCGCCCACGGCCAGCGCCAGCAGCACGCCGCCGCCCCAGCGCAAGGCCAGGCGCGTAGCGGCGCTGCGGCGCGCGCGCCTACCCCGACGGCTATCCGCCGCGGCGCGCGTGCTGCCTTCCCCGCCCTGTTTCGATCGCATCATGCTGTTCCCGCGGACGGTCCCGGCCCTCAAAAATTGCTAGTATAAGTGCCGCCGGTGACAAAGGCATAAGGAGAGAGGCTGTAATGCAACAGTTCGCTGAAGAAAAACCTGGCCTGCCCACCAGCGGGGAAGCGGGGAGTCCGGCGCCGGACGATCCTTACCGTTGGCTGGAAGACATCGACAGCGAGCGCGCCCTTGCCTGGGTCGCCGAGCGCAACGCCGAGTCCGAAAGCGAACTCGAGGCCCGCCCCGGCTACGGCGCACTGCGTGAGCGGCTCACCGCGATCCTCGATTCCAAGGAAAAAATCCCCTACGCCGGCGTGCACGGCGGCCTGTGCTACAACTTCTGGCGCGACGCCGGGCACGTGCGCGGCATCTGGCGCCGCACCACCCTGGACCAGTACCGCCGCCCGGAGCCGGCATGGGAGACCATGCTCGACCTGGACGAACTGGCAAGGGGCGAGGGCGAAAACTGGGTCTGGGCCGGCGTGGTCTGGCTCGAGCCGCACGGCGACCGGGTGCTGGTCTCGCTCTCGCGCGGCGGCGGCGACGCGCACGAGCTGCGCGAGTTCGACCTGGTATCGCGCAGCTTCGTCGAGGGCGGCTTCTTCCTGCCCGAGGCCAAGAGCGACGTCGCCTGGATCGACCGCGACACCCTGTTCGTCGCCACCGACTTCGGCCCCGGCAGCCTGAGCGAATCGGGCTACCCGCGCATCGTCAAGGAATGGCGGCGCGGCACGCCGCTCGCCGGCGCCCCGACCGTGTACGAGGCCCTCCCCGGCGACCTGGCCGCCTCCGGCTACAAGGACAGCACACCGGGCCACGAGCGCGAGTTCATCCAGCGCCAGCTCGACTTCACCACCACCGAACTGTTCCTGCGGCGCGGCGGACGGCTGCTGCCGGTGCCCAAGCCGCCAGACGCCAACGCTTTCACCGTACGCGACCAGCTCGTGATCGAGCTGCGCTCGGACTGGCAGCCGGGCGCCAGGCTGTATCCGCAGGGCGCGCTGCTGGCGACCGGTTTCGACGACTTCATGCATGGCGGCCTGGATCTCCAGATGCTCTACACACCGACGCCGGACACTTCGCTCGACGGCGTCGCGGTGACCCGCAGCGCCCTGCTCCTGACCATCCTCGACAAGGTCAAGAACCGCGTGGTCGAGCTGCGCCATGTGGATGGCGCCTGGCAGCGGCGCGAGGTCGCGGCCCCCGGCATGGGCGCCCTCGGCGTGGCGAGCCTGGACCCGGACGAGTCCGACGAATTCTTCCTGACCGTGACCGACTTCCTGCACCCGACCACGCTCTACCTGATGCGCGTCGGTATGGATGAGCGCGAGCCGCTCAAGGCCATGCCCGCCTTCTTCGACGCCCATCCCTACACCGTGGGCCAGCACGCGGCGCGCTCGCAGGACGGCACCATGGTGCCCTACTTCGTGGTGATGAACCGCGCCACCGTGGCGGATGGCCGCAATCCGACCCTGCTCTACGGCTACGGCGGTTTCGAAGTCTCGCTCAAGCCCTTCTACAGCGGCATGACAGGCGCGGCCTGGCTGGACGCTGGCGGCATCTACGTGCTGGCCAATACCCGCGGCGGGGGCGAGTTCGGCCCGCGCTGGCACCAGGCCGCCCTCAAGCAGCACCGCCAGCGCGCCTTCGACGATTTCCTGGCCGTGGCGGAGGACCTGGTCGCGCGCGGCCTGACCAGCCCGCCGCATCTCGGGATCATGGGCGGCAGCAACGGCGGCCTGCTGGTGGGCGCCGCCTTCACTCAGCGCCCCGAGCTGTTCGGCGCCGTGGTGTGCCAGGTGCCTCTCCTGGACATGCGCCGCTATCACGCCCTGCTGGCCGGGCACTCATGGATGAGCGAGTACGGCGACCCGGACGATCCGGCCGAATGGGCCTGGCTGGCGCGCTATTCGCCCTACCACCAGGTGTCGGCGCAGCGGCGCTATCCGCGCGTGCTGTTCACCAGCTCGACCCGCGACGATCGGGTCCATCCCGGCCACGCACGCAAGATGGCGGCACGCATGCGAGAGCAAGGCCACGACCTGCTGTACTGGGAAAATACCGAGGGCGGACATGCCGGCGCGGCGGACAATGCGCAGACCGCGCGCATGCTCGCGCTGACCTATACCTTCTTGCTCGAGGAGCTGTCGAAACGGCCCTGAAGACCTCGAATTCCACCTTGAGTTCGGCCTTGAATTCGGCCTTGATCGAGAGACCTGTTTCCACACTATCAGCTCTGCTAGGTGGCGACGGGGCCGGTCGGTGGAATACTTGTTCCTGTAGTGACTAACGAATCCTCAGGAAAGGAAGTACCATGGCAAATGATCTGATGTGCGACGCGCTGGCCGCAGAGCTTCAGGCCCAGCAAGTAGTCCAGGCAGCGGGAGCGCTTCGCATGGCGCCCCACGAACTGCGTCGCCTTCGCATCAGCAAGCGCGAAAGTCAGGAGAAATTCTGGAGCCGCTTCGGCGTGACCCAGTCGAGCGGCAGCCGGTTCGAAACCGGCTTGGCGATTCCCGCCCCGGTCGCGATCCTGCTGCGCCTCTACATCAACGGTAAGCTCAACGATGGGGATCTTCAGGGCTGATCAGGCCCAGGGCGATCGCCTTCACAACCGCCTGCTGGCGGGTGTTGACGCCAAATTTTTGGCGCACATTCGCCAGGTGGAAGTTGACGGTCGCCTCGGAGCAGCTGGTGATGCGCGCAATCTCCCAGGATGACTTGCCAGCCGCCACCCACTGCAGCACTTCCAGTTCGCGCCGCGTCAAACGCGGAACACTACTTTCCTGACGGGTATCCTGAACCCGAAACTTCGCCGACGATGCAAACGCATAATCGCGGATCAACGACAGGCCGGGCAGCACCTCGGCCACCGATTTGCGAAATGCATCGTCCGGCTCCGCATCCGACGCGAAACTGAGCACCCCGAACTCACCCTGCGGTCCATGGACCGGCAGGGTGACCCCACTCCGGATCCCGAACTCGCTGGCCTCGTCGTACATCGCGCGCTGGGCCGGCTCGCTGAAGGTGGCCGGCTCCCACACGATCGGCAGGCTGCTGGTCATGCAATGCCCGACGGTGGGATCGACATGGGCGAAGCCCTTGCGGTCGTAACGCTCCCGCCATTCCGACGAATAGTTACTTCGCAAGAAGGCGGAATCGAAGCGGGTGTGGCGCGAATTCACCACGCCATACAGCACCCGGTCGAAGCCCTGGCCGCGCGCCAGCTTGAACAGCAGGTCGGACCAGGACATGACGTCCCGGCAGTGCATCATGTCGGCGAGTGAGGCGGTATCGATCATGGGATGAGCCCAGTTAATATGCAACACCGCTATGCTAGTTGAGTTCACCCCCTTAAAGATTCACAGAAATTAACATCTGAAGAATAATTCTAAGACATGACCCTACAACCTAAAGTTATTGTTGTAGTCGAGACACGACAGTTGCTGCAATCGTGCGCCATCCTCTCTATGAATTCGGTTACCCTCCCCCGGATTCATGTCTAGAAATTTCATTTTTGCAAGTTTTGTTCTGAAAAGATTCCTTGGTTGAACGGCAATACTTGACTTGGATATATACAAGAGTATCTTTTCACAATTCGATTTGTAACAGTCCGCAGGCTGCCGCACCTGCCGATCCCTCTCTTCTACGAAACAAGGATTTATCGATGAACAACATGACCGACATGGGCGAACAGTTGGACGTCAAGCTACTGTTGAACACCCTGATGGCGCTGAAAAAGGGTGATTTCTCGGTGCGCATGCCGTCCGACTGGACGGGCGTGTCCGGCAAGATCGCCGATACGCTGAACGACATCATCGAAACCAAACAGAAGATGGTCGAGACCGTGACCGAAGTGTCGCGCGTGGTCGGCCGCGAGGGCCACCTGACCCAGCGTGCGGACCTGCCGGGCGTGGTGGGCGGCTGGAGCACCATCATCAGCTCGGTCAACACCCTGATCGACGACCTGGTGCGCCCGACCACCGAGATGGCGCGCGTCATCGGCGCGGTGGCGAAGGGCGACCTGTCCCAGACCATGGCGCTCGAGGTCGACGGCCACCCGCTGAAGGGCCAGTACCTGCGCGCGGCGATGACCGCGAACACCATGGTGGAACAGCTGTCCTCGTTCTCCTCCGAAGTGACGCGCGTGGCGCGCGAGGTGGGTACCGAGGGCAAGCTGGGCGGCCAGGCGCAGGTGAAGGGCGTGGCGGGCACCTGGAAGGACTTGACCGACTCGGTGAACTCGATGGCGGGTAACCTGACGTCCCAGGTGCGTAACATCGCGGAAGTGACCACCGCCGTGGCGAACGGCGACTTGTCCAAGAAGATCACCGTGGACGTGCGCGGCGAGATCCTGCAGCTGAAGGACACCATCAACGTCATGGTGGACCAGCTGCGTTCCTTCGCTTCCGAAGTGACGCGCGTGGCGCGCGAAGTGGGTACCGAGGGTAAGCTCGGCGGCCAGGCCTACGTGCCGGGTGTCGCGGGTACCTGGAAGGACTTGACCGACAACGTGAACTTCATGGCGTCCAACCTGACCGGCCAGGTGCGTAACATCGCGGCGGTGACGACCGCGGTGGCGAACGGCGACTTGTCCAAGAAGATTACCGTGGACGTGAAGGGCGAGATTCTCGAACTGAAGAACACGATCAACGTGATGGTGGACCAGCTGTCCTCCTTCGCATCCGAGGTGACCCGCGTGGCGCGCGAGGTGGGTACCGAGGGCAAGCTGGGCGGTCAGGCGGTCGTGAAAGGCGTGGCGGGCACCTGGAAGGACTTGACCGACTCGGTGAACTCGATGGCGGGTAACCTGACCGGCCAGGTGCGCAACATCGCGGACGTGACCACCGCGGTGGCGAACGGCGACTTGTCCAAGAAGATTACCGTGGACGTGAAGGGCGAGATTCTCGAGCTGAAGAACACCATCAACGTGATGGTCGACCAGCTGAACTCCTTCGCATCGGAAGTGACGCGCGTGGCGCGGGAAGTGGGTACCGAAGGCCGCCTGGGCGGCCAGGCGAACGTGCCGGGCGTCGCGGGCACCTGGAAAGACTTGACCGACGGCGTGAACTCGATGGCGGGCAACCTGACCGGCCAGGTGCGTAACATCGCGGAGGTGACCACCGCGGTGGCGAACGGCGACCTGTCCAAGAAGATCACCGTGGACGTGAAGGGCGAGATTCTCGAGCTGAAGAACACCATCAACGTCATGGTGGACCAGCTGTCCTCGTTCGCATCGGAAGTGACCCGTGTGGCGCGTGAGGTCGGTACCGAAGGTAAACTGGGCGGCCAGGCCTACGTGCCTGGCGTGGGCGGCACCTGGAAGGACTTGACCGACAACGTGAACTTCATGGCCTCGAACCTGACGGGCCAGGTGCGTAACATCGCGGCGGTGACCACCGCGGTGGCGCGCGGCGACTTGTCCAAGAAGATTACCGTGGACGTGAAGGGCGAGATTCTCGAACTGAAGGACACCATCAACGTCATGGTGGACCAGCTGTCCTCCTTCGCATCCGAGGTGACCCGCGTGGCGCGTGAAGTGGGGACGGAAGGTAAACTCGGTGGACAGGCGAACGTGTCGGGTGTGGCGGGTACCTGGAAGGACTTGACCGAGAACGTCAACCAGCTGGCGGCGAACCTGACCAACCAGATGCGCGCGATCGGTGAAGTGGCGACCGCGGTGACCCGCGGCGACTTGTCGCGTTCCATCCAGGTGGAAGCGCGCGGCGAGGTGTCCTACCTGAAGGACAACATCAACGAGATGATCCGCAACCTGAAGGAAACCACGCAGAAGAACGCGCAGCAGGACTGGCTGAAGACCAACCTGGCGCGCTTCACCCGCCTGCTCCAGGGCCAGCGCGACCTGCAGGCCGTGACCAAGCTGATCCTGTCGGAACTGGCCCCGCTGGTCTCGGCCCACCACGGCGTGTTCTACATGATGGATTCGCAGGAATCCGACGCGCGCCTGCGCATGATCGCCAGCTACGGCTACCGTTCCAGCCGCAAGCTGCCGACCTCCTTCCTGCCGGGCGAAGGCCTGGTGGGCCAGTGCGCGCTGGAGAAGACCCGCATCTGGCTGACCGACGTGCCGCGCGACTACATCGTGGTGTCCTCGGGCCTGGGCTCGGCGCCGCCGAACAACATCGTGGTGCTGCCTATCCTGTTCGAACAGCAGGTCAAGGCGGTCATCGAGATCGCCTCGCTCGACCGCTTTACCGAAACCCACCTGTCCTTCCTCGACCAGCTGATGGAATCGATCGGCGTGGTGCTGAACACCATCGAGGCGAACAGCCGTACCGAGTCGCTGCTGACCCAGTCGCAGTCGCTGGCGCAGGAACTGCAGCAGACCAACCAGGAACTGGCGGAAAAGGCGCGCCTGCTGTCCGAGCAGAACATCGAGGTGGAACGCAAGAACCGCGAGGTGGAACAGGCCAAGCTGGCGCTGGAAGAAAAAGCGACCCAGCTGGCCCTGTCCTCCAAGTACAAGTCCGAGTTCCTGGCAAACATGTCTCACGAGCTCCGCACTCCGCTGAACTCGCTCCTGATCCTGGCCCAGCAGCTGTCGGACAACCCCGAGGGCAACCTGTCGGCGCGCCAGGTGGAATTCGCCAAGACCATCCACGGGTCCGGTTCCGACCTCTTGACCCTGATTAACGACATTCTCGACCTGTCGAAGATCGAATCCGGTACCGTCACCCTGGACGTGTCGGAATACCGCTTCTCGAACCTGCGCAACTACGTGGACCGCACCTTCCGCCACATGGCGGAAGCCAAGCACCTCGGCTTCCAGGTGGAGCTGGCGGACAACCTGCCGACCGCCCTGATGACCGACACCACGCGCCTGCAGCAGGTCCTGAAGAACCTGCTGTCGAACGCGTTCAAGTTCACCAGCCACGGCAACGTCTCGCTGGCCATCAGCCTGGTGGGCAGCGGCTGGACCGCCGACCACCCGAACCTGGTGCATGCCGACGCGGTGCTGGCCTTCTCGGTGCGCGATACCGGTGTCGGCATCCCGTCCGACAAGCTGCAGCTGATCTTCGAGGCCTTCCAGCAGGCCGACGGCTCGACCGCGCGCAAGTACGGCGGCACCGGCCTGGGCCTGTCGATCTCGCGCGAACTGGCGCGCCTGCTGGGCGGCGAAATCCGCGTCGAGTCGACCGTCAACGTCGGTTCGACCTTCACCCTCTACCTGCCCTACAACCGCGCCGGCTTCATCAACTACGAGCAGACCCGCCAGCCGCAGCCGGCCCGCCTGGCTCCGCCGCAGCAGCTGCAGCAGCTGCCGCAGCTGCCGGCCGTGCAGGAACAGCTCGAGCCTGCCGCGGTCGAGGTGCTCGACGCCGCCGGCGCCCTGGTCGAATATGCGTCCATGGCCGACGACCGCGGCCTGGTCACCCCGGGCGATCCCTCGGTGCTGATCGTCGAGGACGACGAACGCTTCGCCAAGGTGCTGCTCGAATTCGCCCGCGAGAAGAACTTCAAGGGCATCGTCACCCACCGCGGCGACTCGGCCCTGTCGCTGGCGCGCGACTACCTGCCCTCGGCGATCCTGCTCGACATCGACCTGCCGGACATCGACGGCTTCACGGTGCTCGACCGCCTGAAGCGCGACCCGAGCACCCGCCACATCCCGGTGCACGTGATGTCCTCGCTGCGCGAGCGCGAGCGCGCGCTGCGCCAGGGGGCAATCTCCTACATCAACAAGCCGGTCGGCCGCGAGCAGCTGCAGGAGGAATTCAAGCGCATCCAGAAGTTCCTGATGGGCGGCAAGCGTTCGCTGCTGGTGGTGGAAGACGACATGGCCCAGCGCGAATCGATCGTGGCCCTGATCGGCAACACCGACATCCACATCGTCACCGTGGAAGACGGCAAGGGTGCGCTGGAGGCGCTGGAGAGCTCGCACTTCGACTGCATGGTGCTGGACCTGACACTGCCGGACATCTCGGGCTTCGAGCTGATGGACAAGATCGGCAAGAACGAGCGCCTGCGCGACCTGCCGATCGTGATCTACACCGCCAAGGAACTGTCGCGCGGCGAAGTCACGAAGCTCAAGCGCTACGCCAAGACCATCGTGATCAAGGACGCCCGCTCGCCGGAGCGCCTGCTGGACGAGACAGCGCTGTTCCTGCACCGCTCGCAAGCCAGCCTGCCGGAGACCCAGCGCCGCATGCTGGAAGAGATCCACGCGGCGGACGGCGGCCTGGCGGGCCGCAAGGTCCTGATCGTCGACGATGACCTGCGCAACATCTTCGCCCTGTCCACCCTGCTGGAGCGCCAGCAGATGCAGGTGCTGTTCGCCGAGAACGGCCGCGACGGCATCGAGGTGCTGGAAAAGGACCCGAGCATCGAGATCGTCCTGATGGACATCATGATGCCGGAGATGGACGGCTACGACACGATGCGGGCGATCCGCCGCATTCCGAAGTTCCGTTCGCTGCCGATCATTACCCTGACCGCGAAGGCGATGAAGGGCGACCGCGACAAGTGCATCGCCGCGGGCGCCTCGGACTACATTACCAAGCCGGTGGATGTGGCCCAGCTGCTGTCGATGATGCGCGTCTGGCTGCACTGATGGACGCAATGACCGGTTTCGCCTCCCTGCAGGCGACCGAAGATCTCGAGATCGAGCTGCTGCTGGAAGCCCTGTTCCAGCGCTTCGGTGTCGATTTCCGCGGCTACGACAGGCATCTGCTGCGCAGGAAGCTGCTGGCGCTGCTGCGCCAGCGGGCGCTGTCCACGGTGTCGGCGCTACAGGAGAAGGTGCTGCACGAATCGGGCGCCGCGCTCAGCGTGGTGCGCACCCTGGCGGTGCCGAGCGCGCCGCTGTTCGACCGTCCCGACTGGGTGCGGCGCCAGCGCATCGCCCTCGCGGACAGCCTGCGTCCCACCGCCCTGCCCAAGGTCTGGCTGGCCGAGCCGGCCGGCGTGGGCGAGGCCTGGACCATGGTGATCCTGCTGGCCGAGGAAAAGCTGTACGCGCGCACCGAGGTGTTCGCCACCCTGGCCAGCGACGAACTGCTGGCCGAGCTGCGCGACGCCGCCGTGCCGGTGGCCCAGCTGGCCGAATTCCAACCGCAGTACGAGCAGAGCGGCGGCACGGGGCGGCTGGCGGACTACTTCGAGGTGGCGAACGGCGAAGCCCGCCTGCTGCCGCGCCTGCGCGAGCGCATCACCTGGGCGCAGTACAGCCTCGTGACCGACGCTTCCTTCAACGAGTTCCACGCCATCGTCTGCTGCCGCGCCCTGGCCGATTTCGGGCCGGTGCTGCGCCAGCGCGTACTGCGGCTGTTCCACGACAGCCTGGCGCTGTTCGGGGTGATGGGGATCGACCGCGAGCTGGGGGCGACGGATGCGTTTGCGGAGGATTACCAGCGGGTGTTCGAGGATGGGGCCTGGTATAAGCGGGTAAGGTAGTTCCTGCGGTCGCCGACCACGTTCCGCTCCATCTCCACGCACCCTATGCACGTCGTTCCGGCGCAGGCCGGAACCCAAGTTCGTTGCGCCGCCACTGGACGCCCATGTTGGTGGTACGCATGTAAACTTAGGTTCCGGCCTTCGCCCACTGCTGTCCGGGATAATTTCACCTAGCTGAAAATCGTCATCCCCGCGAAGGCGGGGACCCAAG